>DNUI01000298.1 GCA_003508565.1 Syntrophaceae bacterium | reverse complement strand
ACACCCGTTACGGCGTCCGTCACACCGGGACCGGCAGTTACAACCGCCACGCCGGGAATTCCGGTAAGCCTTGTCCATGCCTCAGCCGCATGGGCTGCTGCCTGTTCATGCCGCACGTCGATGATCCGAATGCCCTCATCCAGGCAACCATTATAGATATCGATGATATGAACGCCGGAAAGGGTAAAAATGGTTGTTACACCGGCCTGCGCCAAGGTCTTTGCCACCAGTTGCCCACCCGTAATATACGACATGGTATTATCCTCCCTCCCATTTAGTTACAGAGTTGCAAAAAGGATTCGAGGGTTCGAGGATTTAAGGGTTCAAGTGGTTATTGCCTAAAAAATTCATCTATGAATATCCAGACAAAATGGATATGATTTATACCAATTCTTTAAATTGTCGTAGCTTCTTATCATTTCACTCGAATCCTCGACCCCTTGACCACTCGAATCCTGGATAAGATAGCAACTTTTTCGGAGATGAACTTCCTTAATATAAGGCAAGAGCACCCATGTGTCAAACGATTAGCGTCAGACGAGCAAGAAGGAAAATACGGCAAGGAGGAGCATGCTCTTCATTGTAACATCCAGACCCAAAATGGGTATCAGGAACAGGCTGCCGAGGAGTGAACCTAAACATCCGCCTATAAGATCTGCCGAATACAGAGGGGAGATAATACTTTGTTGGTCTTGAATATCATAAAGGCTGGTATGAGCGAAAATACCGGCAACGCAGAATCCCGCTGCCGCCAGAAGGACTGAAGTCTGGGTCAAACCGGTGGAAGCGCTCATTGTTACTTTCGTTGTTATTACGACGCAGAGCAGGCAAAATCCTGCAAGCAGGCCGACACCATACCATCGCGCATGTCGTTTTTTATCAAATATTCTGGCTGTCAGCATATGAACGGTCAGTGCACCGAGAGCAAGGCCTGTCATGAAGCTCATGAGCAGAAACCCGATATCCTGGTAGAGCACGCCACACTTTACCTGGTAATAAAGAATAAGGATTGTTTCCAGAACCATCCCCAGGAACCCTGCAACGGCTACCAGTAAAACGCGGCGCCAGGATGGAAGGAACCGGGAGAGCAGAAAAACAAGAGGCAGGATGATCCATGCGAGCAATGGGTACATTGATGTTGTTTCGCCTTTTTCAGTGAATGAAGAAAAATCGATAAGGGAAATTCGTGGAAAGAACTTTGACAACCAGATCATGAAGGCATACTGGTAACACACCGGTCTGACATCGGTGTTGGGCGGCGCCTGTTCATGATTCAGCAGATTGCTGATTTCAAAAAAACGGTCGTTTGTAAAGAGGTATCTGATATAATTCGATGAGATCAATCTGGTTGCGATTTTTCTCTCCTGAAGCCTGAGGGACATGATCTCCGGTGTGTGGGGAAGAGGGTCGCGGGAGGCGGTCACGACATTTGTTGTTCCCGGCAGAAACAGCGCTTCAGGGAAAACAGATGACAGAGCGCCGTAAATACTCACCATGCGACGTGTCAGGGGAACTGTCCAGATATTTTCCGCCGAGCGCAGCCTGAACCCGAGAATACCTCCGGGATTCAGTTTTCCCGCGCACTGTTCGAAAAACTCCTTCGTATAAAAGCGGTTTGCCTGTCCCGACGCCGGTTCCGGCATGCCGACGAGGATAAGGTCATATGTGCCGCTGTCTCTGAGAAAACGCCGGGGATCGGCAAACGTAAGGCGGACGCTGGATTCTTTTAGAGAGGTCCGAATATCGCCGGGAAGGTGCCGTATTGCCAGATTCAGCATAACAGGGTTAAGTTCAACATAGTCTATTCTTTGCGGCGTATGCTTCGCCATTTCCCGGATTATCCCTTCAACGCCTCCCCCTAAAATCAGAACATGCCGGGGATTCGGATGCTGGAGAGCGGTCAAATGGCAGAAATATTCAGCGTCAGTTCCCTCAGTCTCAAACGCAAGGGCGTCATTTTCGAAAACCGAAACCTGATCATGGAGGCGACTTACAGTAATTCTGCCGTAGGGTGAATCTCTGCTTTCGAGGAGATGCGGATGGTTCCAGGTGTTCATCCCCCTGTCAAGCTGAGGTGATATCCACAGGAGCGTAAAAAAAAGAGCGGAGAAAACCATTGCCGCCCTGCGCAAAAAAGAGAGCGTGCCGCCCTTCAAGAAGAATAGTGGTGTGATGACGGCAATAAGACTACAGGCAAAGGCGATTGAGCAATTCTGTATCTCCCATGTGAGAAAAAGGGTTGCAAGCAACCCTCCGACCACACCTCCGGCGCTCTCGATAGAGTAGGCAATGGCCAGGGTCTTTTCGTGTGCCGTGTATATCTTTGCGGCCCACTGGAATAAAAGACCGGATAAAAGCCCCGCAGGAAGGAGCGATAAGATTGCCACCGTGAGTTGCTGCAGAAAGGGGAGATATGCACCGGGCACACCTCCAAAGAGAAGGCGGCTGGCGCGGATGAATACAACGTCGAGGGGAAGGGTGATTCCGAAGATAATAAAAAGAAACGCAATACGGGCATGCGACGGCAGATGGGAACGGCGGCCGACAAGTGCGCCCATGGCTGTCCAAAACAGCCAGATGCCGAGGGCAATGAGATAAATCAACTCAATCCCATAGAAGGCCACGTTCAATTCCCGAAGCAGCACGACCTGTCCGAGGATTGAAATCAGCCCGATGGAAAGGAGTGAAATGACCATGAGGATTATTGCCCCACTTGGGAGTTGGGAGAAAAACCTCGCCTTTCGGAAAAAACTTCATTTTGATATTTCACTTAAATTCCTCTTCACTGAACACTATGGCCTGGAAGGTTGAAAATCGGGCCCCTTTATTCCAGCAGCCCTCGTGTAACCCGGCCTTGAGACAGAGGTTGTCGAGCATTTCTTTACGGTTCCATCCCTGTTCAGTAGCTACCTGGGGAAGAAATACGGCCGAATGTCCCTCTTTATTCAGGAGGACGCCATCCCGCCCGACAACAATATCCCCGGTACCGGATATCTGTTTCATCGGGGTAAGCACCGATATTTCGATGTCGATATCATTCAGTTCATCGGGAGATAGCGGGCTGAATCGTCTGTCGTTCAACGCCGCCTGAATTGCCATGGCTCCTACAAGTTTGCAGAGGGGTTCATCTCCCAGGATACGGCCGATGCATCCCCGCAATTCGCCTTTTTTCTTGAGGGTGACAAAAACTCCCCTCGGCTGCTGGATGGTTGGATGGAAACCCCTGGCCAGCGGTACTGTGTCCGTCAAGAAGATCCGGGATATGGTTTCCCTGGCAAAGGCAAGGAGGGTCTTCTTATCGGTCGGCTGAAGCTCGCCGGGCACAAGTGATGATTGGTCCGATTTGTGAGCGCGTATTTCCGTTTCATCCGCAGTCAGTACAACAGCGCCATACCCGACAACGCGTGAACTATCACCTATGGATGAATCCCCTGAATTGGCATAGCTGACAACTACTCCACGGACAGCCCCTAAAGCATTGGAGGCCGCCAGTGCTGCCATGACGGGAGCTTCTCCGCAGGCGCTGGTTGAGAGTTGAGGTATGCGCCGATCCGTGTGAGACTGAATGGTTGAACGGAGAATGCCCGGGTCTAATTTTGTTATGGCATCGAGGGTTTCCTTGTCAACGGTATTCGCAGCTTTCGCTTCAGGGTAGTGGGAGAGATCGGAGCTGGCGACGATGAGGGCCCTCTTGTGTTTCAAAACCTTTGCAAGAGCTTGACCGAAACGCATACACATCTGCACGTCCGGCGCACCGATGATAACGGGGACAATTCGCGCCCTGGGAAAGATGACCTGCACGAACGGCACTATCACTTCAATGGAATGTTCACGTTCATGGAGCGATTTATCCAAAACGCAATCGGTGGGATCTTCTGCTCTCAGCGAGGAGACAACATCGCTGTCAATCAACGCCGTACCGAGGGGGGTGCGGAAACCTCCTGCCGGATACAGAGAAATTTTTTCAAAACCAGGATTTGTGTGATTCGTTCCTAGTATGACAACAACATCATACTGCCCGCCGCTGACCTGTTTAAATCCGTCCGCGCATATCTGGCCGGAGAAAATGTAGCCGGCATGGGGGACGATGATTGCCACAGGTTTTGTAACCCTGGCCGGAATTGCATCGTCAAGGAATTTCTCAATGGCAAGTTTCAGCTTGACCGCGGAGTCTGTATAGAATTTACCCGCCACGACGGGTTCACGGATATCGGCATCAGCACCTTTCTTTGCCTGACATGCCACGGCAAAACCGAGACCGATTACAAACAGTAGTAAGCACAACCTCAGTATCTTCATTTTCAGTAACCTCTTTTCATGTCCATACACCGGTGATTTTCCTGTTACAGAATTTACAACGGCCGCCTTTCATGTTCATCTCCGTGATAAAAAAGCCATGCCGGTGTATGACGATTTTTTTGCAATTCGGGCAGTATGTATGATTTCCCGGATGACTCGGAACGTTCCCTACAAATGGATAATGCATGCCTCTGTCAAGGGCCATATCGCGGGCGCGCTCCAGCGTCGCAAGAGGCGTGGGAGGGAGATTCGGCATCTGGTAGTCCGGATGAAAACGGGTGAAATGAACGGGGACTTCAGGACCGACTTCTCCCAATATCCATGTTATCAGTTCCTGGAGCATCGTGTCCGAATCATTCAATGTTGGGACAACCAGGTTTACAATTTCGAGATGGACGCGGCTTTTCGCTATCTGTTTGATGCTTCTGAGTACGGGGCGCAATTCCGCGTTGCTTACCGTGCGATAAAAATGCTCGCTGTACCCCTTCAGATCTATCTTGACGGCGTCAAGAACCTTGCACATTTCCGCGAGAGGCGCCTCGTTCATAAATCCGCAGCTTATCAACACGGAACGAAGCCCACTCTTTTTACCGGCCCGGGCTATATCGGTCAAATATTCCGTATAGACCGTCGGTTCGTTGTAGCTGAAGGCAATGACGCGCGCCTTTCTCTCGGATACGGATCTGCAGATCTTCACAGGGGGTATATACGACACCCGATAATCCTCAGGGGAGGATTGCGAGAGTTCCCAGTTTTGACAAAATTTGCATTGAAAGGGACACCCCGATGTGCCTATGGTATATGCGTCCGCCCCCGGCAGGAAATGATAGAAAGGTTTCTTCTCAATGGGATCTACATGGATGGAGACAGGGCGGCCGTACACAAGACTCCGCAGTTCTCCGTTCACATTCATGCGTGCGCGGCACTTTCCCCGTTGACCGGGTCTGATAACACAGCCGTGGGCGCATAGGAGGCACTTCACGATTTTTTCCTTGTGGGTATGTCGTGTTCCTTTACTACCTTCTCTATTGCCGTGGCATGCTGAACAATGAACGTTCGCTGCCGCAGGCGATGTCCAGTACCGTGCTCTTGGGGCCGACCGTATGATTTCATCCAAATAATTACCGGAAATGGCGAGTCCCGAATCGTTGCCGGACAACAACCTCTGCAGGAAAGGATCGGACAAGACGATGCCGGCGCCGCCAAGCAGCGGGGCAACCTTCCCTAAATGTGTTAAAAACTCACGCCGTGAAATCATGGCATCCCTGATGCGAGTTCACCCGGTTCAAATGACCAAGAGATAGTGTTTTTGTACAGTGTGGTGTTATTCTATGCGGAACAGGCATCCCTCACTTTCTTTTCAGTATAAGAGAAATGACATTTGTAAGTCAATGAGAAGAAGAAAGATACAATATCTCCCTCTCCGGAAGGCTGGAAAGAGAAATATGGCGCACGGCGCTGTCTATATACGGGAATAAAAAGTGAGGGGAATCCCAACTTCTGGTCCTGTTCTTGCGAGAGAAAATAGCTTTGTTTTCAAAGTGTTCAGGTGATATAATTATACATTATTTGTGGTATCATACACCAGGGTAGAGGTTTTTCAAATGAGGAGATTCTCCGGGACAGTGACATTCATTACCGGCGCCTCATCGGGCATCGGGGCGGCCATTGCCTTGGAAGTGGCACGCCAGGGCGGTGACGTCGTACTGGTTGCGCGCCGCCTGGAACGATTGGAGGAGGTTGCAAAGGAAATAGCGGCGACAGGTCGGCGTGCCCTCACAATTCCAGGTGATGTAACCCATAACGGGGATATCGAGCGGGCGGTAGAAAAAACAGAACATGATTTTGGCAGGATCGACTACGTCGTTGCCAATGCAGGATTCGGTATTGCCGGGCGCTTCGAAAAGCTGAATGTTGAGGATTTCAGGCGTCAATTTGAAACAAATGTATTTGGCGTTCTGAGAACTATTTACGCGACGAGGGAACTCCTCATTGCCTCCCGGGGGTGCCTGTGTCTCATCGACAGCATCAACGGCTATATTGCAACGCCCCGTCTTTCGGCCTACTCGATGAGCAAATTCGCGATTCGTGGACTTGCCGAATCGCTGCGAAATGAATTTCAGCCTCTCGGTGTTGGTGTTGTTCTTATTGTTCCCGGCTTTGTAAGAACGGAAATCCGCCAGGTTGATAAATGGGGCGTGTATCATCCGGAAATGGGGGACCGTGTGCCCTCGTGGCTCATGATATCCGCTGAAAAGGCGGCGCGCCAGATCGCGCAGGCGATGCACACGCGCCGGCGTGAAAAGGTCATCACCGGTCACGGCAAAATCGCCGTATTCCTCCAGCGTCATTGCCCGACGATAATGTCTGCAATTATATCCCGCCTGAGTGCAAAAAAGCTGATATGATTCATCTCTTGAAAAAAGCCAGAACCTTTTCAGCGGGCAGACAATTCAGTAAATGCTGTGGCTGACACCACCCGCGGCGGGCGACACCTATGCCAAATCGCATCAATTGCATCTGGTTTACCGTGTGGGCATCTGTACCAATGGCAAGCATAACACCCTGCTCACGGGCCCGGTAAGTGTGGATGTCTTTCAGATCGAGGCGGACAGGCATAGCATTGATCTCCAGCACTTTTTTGTATTTGGCCGCGGCATGAAAAACGGCTTCCGTGTTGACGGCTGTTGGTTCCCGCTCGCCGATAAGTCTGCATGTCGGGTGGGCGACAATGTCAATATGCGGGTTTTCTATGGCATGAATGATGCGCCGGGTTATCCGCTCCTCAGCCTGATTGAAAGATGAGTGAACGGCGGCGACGACGATGTCGAGATCGGCTAATACCGCATCCGGCATATCTAGGGAACCGTCTGCCCGTATATCGACTTCAATGCCCGAAAGAATTCTAAAGCCCTCAATCTGTTGATTTAATGCCCGAATTTCCTGTATCTGTCTTCTCAGACGTTCTTCGTTCAGGCCGCGGGCGATACCGCGTCCGCGGGAATGGTCCGTAATGACGATATAATGATAGCCAACGGCCTTCGCGGCACGCGCCATTTCTTCAATAGAGTGAGTGCCATCACTCCAGTGTGTGTGAACATGAAAGTCACCCCTGATATCCGTAATATCTACGAGCCTGGGAATGTCATTTCCCTCTGCCAGTTCAATTTCTCCCTGGTCTTCCCTGATTTCCGGGGGAATATATTGCAGCCCGAGGCGCCCGTAAAAAGCCTCTTCTGTGGCAAATTTTTCCAGCATGCCCGTCGCGGCATCTGTGATCCCGTATTCGCTCAATTTTAGGCCTTTCTTCTGTTCTTTTGTGCGGAGAGAGATATTGTGCTGCGTGCTGCCTGTGAAATATTGGAGGAGAGAACCAAAGGAGTCGTGATCAACCATTCGCAAATCTGCCTGGAGCCTTGGAGGAATAATTATGCTTGCCTTGGTGGGGCCCTTGGCCAGAACCTCCTTTACCTGGGGCAATGCAACAAATTCATTGATGACCATCTCCGGGTCATCGGCAGTTCCCATGATATCTATATCTCCGACGGTTTCCCGGAAACGCCGCAGGCTGCCCGCGGAGGTCATGTTTTTCACACCGTGAAAGGTGCGAAGAATATGAATGATGTCCTCTACTACCGGCAGGGCCTCACCAATGGGGATGCGCTGATCCTTGCGGCGCATGGTTTGAATCTGGCGGAGTAAGTTCTGCGCGGTCTTGTCGCCCATTCTGAAAAGATGGGCGACTTTTCCCTCCCGTATTGCCTGTTCCAACTGCTCGGCGGATGATATCATCAGCTCCGTTGCCAGGCGGTGGGCAGTCTTTGGGCCTATTCCGGGAATTTCGAGAAGATTGGTTATCCCTTCGGGAAACTCAGCCTTAAGGTTTTCATACGCTTCGAGTTTTCCCGAGTAGATGAGTTCGGCGCTTTTTTTCGCAATCGCCTCACCGATCCCAGCAATTTTCTGTAAGTCTTCTCCCTGTTCTACCATGGCGGACATTTCCTTCGGCAGGCGCTCGATTATTTGTGCTGCCCGCCGATATGCCCGTATTTTAAAGATGTTTTCCTCCTTCAGTTCCAGGAGATCAGCCATATCCTGAAACACTCCGGCAATTTCTGAGTTCTTCATTGGCGTATGTTTTCTCCTTACGGTGAAACAGTAACAGCGATCCACGAAAAAAATCTAAGCGCAGGTACGGCCTTTTGTTGCGTAGTATACGTTAAATCCTTAATTTTTTCTATAGAGTGAAGTTTCATCACGCACTAATTACGATACGCGGTCCTTTACGTTGAGATAAATTGGAAGAGATGGTAAAGAGAAAAAGGCCGGTACTTCCATCGCCCTTCGCGAGGGTGGGCGTCTCACCTGTTTTTAGGTCTGCATCATAGGTGTAATAATGAAATGTTTTAAAGCGTTGGCTGTTTATTTACTTCTGCTGATTTTTGTTCCGTTGATTGGCCATGGTTTTGAGAAGCATCCCCAGCCTCTCAACACGTTCAGTGGGGTATCGGATTATATTAAACAGCATAATCGTTTGCCGGATAGCTTTATTACAAAAAAAGACGCAAGAAAACTGGGGTGGGATCCGTCAAAAGGAAATCTCTGGACAGTTGCGCCCGGCAAAAGCATCGGCGGTGATGTATTTCATAACAGGGAGAAAAAACTTCCGAAGAAAAAAGGGCGCATCTGGTATGAGGCGGACATTAACTACAACGGCGGCAAGCGGGGGAAAGATAGAATTCTATTTTCCAGCGATGGTCTGATCTACAAGACTGAGGACCACTATAGAACATATTCGAGGATGCATTAATGCGAAAAATTGTTTTCGATTCTATTCATGTGGAGAGTATTGGCGAGCTTCATCGTGACCTTGCGAAAAGTCTCGGTTTCCCGGGACATTACGGCATGAACCTCGATGCACTCTATGATTGTCTGAGCGGAGAGATTGCATTGCCTCTCAGGATGGTCTGGAAAAATTACCGCGTGACGCGCTCGAAGATAGGAAAAGACGCCGTAAAGGTTTTGAAAGTAATGAGAGATTTTGCCAGGGAAGAGCCGGATTTTACCATAGAGGTTGAATAAACAGTCGAGCATGATAAAAAGTAACGTGGTATGTCATTGCGCAAGTGAACCGCAGCCCCGGATGAAGTGAAGAGTCAGCCACGAGGCAATCGTATTCATTTCTTTTCATAAAGGATTTGTCGTATGAATTACATAGTCGAAGTTCTTATTTTTGTGGGCGGGCTTTGTCTGGGTGGTCTGGGCGCTTACATGATATTCAGATCGAAGCGTGCCACTCTCACGGAGAGAATCAGTAACAGGGAGGTACAGATACAGGGGTTGCAGTCTGCTCTCGCGAAGACAATGGAAGAGATGTCCCGTCTGCGTGAGGAACTCTCATCGCAGTCGGACAGACGCTCGGCAGCGGAAGAAAAAAGTAGCCGCATCCCTGATCTTGAATCATCCCTGGCAAAGAAAGAAACGAGGATCGCAGAACTGCACACGGATAACGCGGATTTGAAAGTAAAAATATCGGAAACTGAAACGAGACTGGCGGAAGAGCGAAAAGACACGGAAGAAAAACTGAGACTCCTCGATGAAGCCAGGCAAAAACTGTCCGATGCATTCAAGTCGCTTTCCGTGGATGCGCTCAAAAACAGCAACCAGTCATTTCTTGAGCTTGCACGAGAGACACTGGGAAGATACCAGGAATCCGCGAAGGGTGATTTGCTCATCAGGCAGAAAGCTATCGATGAGCTTGTCAAACCATTGAAAGAGTCCCTGGATAAAGTTGATGGAAAAATCAAAGAGATGGAACATGCCCGTACGACCGCGTATGTCTCTCTTACGGAACAGATAAAGTCGCTTGCCGTTACACAGAATGTACTTCAGGCTGAAACGTCAAACCTCGTCAGGGCGCTCCGTGCGCCCATCGTGCGCGGCCGCTGGGGAGAAATCCAGCTTAAGAGGGTTGTGGAAATTGCCGGTATGGTTGAATACTGTGATTTTTTCCAGCAGGAATCCGTGACGACGGAAGAAGGGCGCCTTCGTCCGGACATGATTATCAAGCTTCCCAACAATAACAACATTGTGGTGGATTCCAAGGCGCCCTTGCAGGCGTATCTCGAATCACTGGAAGCGCAGGATGAAGCAACCCGGCTTGCAAAATTGAAGGAACACGCCCGCCATATCCGCACGCACCTCACCGGTTTAGGGACAAAGACATACTGGGAACAATTTAAACCAACTCCTGAATTTGCCGTGCTTTTTCTGCCGGGTGAAACCTTCTTCAGTGCGGCCCTGGAGCAGGATCCGGCCTTAATTGAATTCGGTGTCGATCAGCGGGTAATCCTGGCGACGCCGACAACCTTAATCGCTTTGCTGAAAGCGGTTGCGTATGGATGGCGCCAGGAGAAAATTGCGGAGAACGCACAGGAAATCAGCAACTTGGGAAAGACTCTTTATGACCGGATCAGGGTTCTGGCAGGGCATTTTTCCGAGATGGGAAAGAACCTGGATCGAACTGTGGATCTCTACAACAAAGCAGTCGGTTCCCTGGAAACGAGAGTCCTCGTCACCGCGAGGAAATTCAAGGAACTGGGAGCATCGACAGGGGATGACATTGAGGCGCTGGAAAACGTTGACAGGTCTTCGCGTTCGTTACAATCATCCGAAATGTCAATTGACCCCGAAATCTTGGATGATAGCAACAGGTAAATTCATGAGGGATATAGTATGAAGGCTTCACAATGGAAAAATACGGACTACGCGGGAAAAATGGTGTTGATGCGGAGAATTTTCATTATCTCCATCTTTACGTGTTGTCTGATGATGCTGACAGGAACCCCTGCCAAGGCTGATCTGCCCTATATCCTTGAACCACCATCTTCCTCTTCACTTATGTCATTCATGAAAATCAACGGGCCGCTGGATTTTTGCGGCGAGCCTGTACCCCTGAATGATCCCGAGGCGCGCGAACGCCTGGAGAGGGAATTTCTTGTCATGGTGTGGAACCGCCCCCAGGTGATCCTCTGGATGAAACGGGCGGGCCGATATATGCCGTATATCGAAGAAGTCTTACGACAGAACAAGATGCCCGGGGACCTCAAATACCTGGCGGTCATAGAAAGTTCGCTCTTGTCCCAGGGCACGTCACCAAAAGGCGCGACGGGTTACTGGCAGTTCATGGAAGGTACGGGAAAGAGATATGGCCTGTCCATCGATACCAACGTGGATGAGCGGAGGAATTTCTATTCATCCACCAGAGCGGCCCTTCATTATCTCAGAGAGCTGCATACGATGCTGGGTTCCTGGACCCTGGCGGCTGCCGCGTATAATATGGGTGAAGAAGGGCTTAAGGCTGAAATACTCATTCAGAAAACAAAAAACTATTATCAGCTCTATCTCCCCCAGGAGACACAGCGGTATATCTTCAGGGCCATATCCGTGAAGATGATTCTGTCCAATCCTGAAAAGTACGGCATCAAGTTGGCGAAGGACGAGCTCTACCCGCCTCTGCAGTTCGATCGTGTGGAATTGCTGAATGAACAGGAAACACCGATTTCCCTCGTCGCCCAGGCTGCCAGGACATATTTCAAAGTAATTAAAGACCTGAATCCGGAGGTGAAAGGATATCATTTAGGGAAGGGGCGGCATGTTCTCCTGATACCCAAAGGTTCCGCTGAAGGTTTCCAGGCACGGTATCGGGAGCGTGTGAGGGAATGGGAAGCGGCGTGTAAAGAGAATATCCACGTGGTACAAAAAGGGGAAAACCTTTCTTCCATTGCCGCAAAATTTGGTGTTCCCCTGCCCGCGCTCCTTCGCTGGAACCGCCTGAGTTCTGCTCACATAATAAAACCCGGCGACAGGCTTCTCGTTTTTCCGGGTGAGGGAACATCCACAAAATAAAATGGCAGGAAAGGCGTCCCGTCTTTCTTTGCAATCAAATGATATCCTTATCTTGACAATTGAAAATTCGTTACTATGTATTGTATAAGTTCGCAATTCAATCACTTGGCAGTCATTGGCCCGTGCCTTTCAATAGTTTAAAAAGTAGAGAAGTAATATCAATATACTATTCATAATATTTTTAGGAGGTTAAGGAAGTATGCGATTTACACCGTTAAATGATTATGTACTGGTTTTACATGTGAAAGTCGAAGAGAAGACATTTGGGGGCATCATTATTCCCGATAAAGCGAAGGAAAAACCGCAGGAAGGGAAAGTAGTTGCGGTTGGACCAGGCAGAAAGAACCGTAACGGCGACAGGATTGCCATGGAAGTGAAAACAGGAGATACTGTAACATTTGGTAAATACGCCGGTACGGAGATCAAGATCGATGGAGTTGATCACATTATTATGAAAGAGGATGAAATATTCTGTATTATTGGCTAAGAAAAGGAGGTTTTAAATATGGCGGCAAAAGAGATAAAATACGATGCGGTTGCCCGTGAAAAGATTATGAAAGGCGTGGAGACTTTATCGGGGGCGGTCAAGGTAACCCTTGGTCCGAAAGGGCGCAATGTGGTCATCGCAAAATCCTGGGGTGCCCCGACAATCACCAAAGACGGCGTCACGGTGGCGAAGGAAATAAAGTTGGAAGATAAGTTTGAGAATATGGGTGCGCAGATGGTGAAGGAAGTAGCCTCCAAGACGTCTGATGTTGCCGGTGACGGCA
The DNA here is from genome assembly GCA_003508565.1 of Syntrophaceae bacterium. GTDB lineage: Bacteria > Desulfobacterota > Syntrophia > Syntrophales > UBA2185 > UBA2185. The sequence goes on along the minus strand of DNUI01000298.1, from coordinate 1,050 downwards.
CCACAACCGCAACTATTCTGGCGGAGGCTATATACCGTGAAGGTTCCAAACTTGTTGCTGCCGGAATGAATCCCATGTCCCTCAAAAGGGGGATCGATAAGGGCGTTGAGATTGTTGTGGGTGAACTGAAGAAGATTTCAAAGCCCATAAAGGACAAAAAAGAGATTACCCAGATCGGTACCATTTCCGCCAATAATGATGCGACCATCGGTGAAATAATCTCTGAGGCCATGGAAAAGGTCGGGAAAGAGGGTGTCATTACCGTTGAAGAGGCAAAAGCCATGGAGACGTCCCTGGAGATTGTTGAGGGTATGCAGTTTGATCGAGGATACATCTCGCCGTACTTTGTGACGGATCCGGAGAAGATGGAGGTACATCTGGAAGACCCCTACATCCTACTGAATGAGAAAAAGATCAGCACGATGAAAGATATGCTCCCCATATTGGAACAAATTGCGAAGATGCGAAAACCCTTACTGATTATTGCAGAAGATATAGAAGGAGAAGCTCTGGCAACGCTCGTTGTCAATAAAATTCGCGGTACTCTTAAATGTGTGGCAGTGAAGGCTCCCGGTTTTGGTGATCGAAGGAAAGCTATGCTGGAAGATATTGCCGTCTTGACGGGGGGGAAGGTTATTTCGGAAGACCTGGGTGTGAAATTAGAAAATATCACGGTAAAAGATTTAGGGACCTGCAAGCGTCTTACTATTGATAAGGAAAACACAACCATCGTCGATGGCGGGGGGAAGAAAGCCGACATTGAAGGCAGGGTCAAACAGATTCGTGTCCAGATTGAAGATACGACATCGAGTTATGATAAGGAAAAATTGCAGGAGCGCCTGGCGAAACTGGTGGGCGGTGTGGCGGTGATTAAAGTGGGTGCGGCGACGGAATTTGAGATGAAGGAAAAAAAGGCCCGCGTCGAGGATGCCCTGAACGCGACACGGGCTGCTGTCGAGGAAGGTGTTGTACCGGGTGGTGGCGTTGCATATCTGCGAAGCATACCGGCGCTGAAGAAAGCCAAGATCGCCGAGGATGAACAGTACGGAT
>DNUI01000040.1:18372-18699 GCA_003508565.1 Syntrophaceae bacterium | reverse complement strand
GTTACAGTTTCCGGATGGACACTAATTAGCGTTTTTGCCCTTTCTGCAGTGTTTGACAGGAGCGCCTTCCCTAACTCCCCATTGTGGTTTCTACTGTATTCCAGGGTTCACCGAGAGGTCTGCGTACCACCTCCCCGTGCGCGGGTCTGCCTAAGCGGCATATCGGAAAAGTATCCACTACTTACATTCCTCCCAACTCACATTTCGCGGAACATATCACGCTGTTCAAATGATATTGACATACAGTGCCGCTTCTCCTATACTCCCGTCACCCCGGAGGGAATCCCGTCGCGAAATGTTCCCTCAGGAACTTGATATTTTTGGTGA
>DNUI01000040.1:0-18278 GCA_003508565.1 Syntrophaceae bacterium | reverse complement strand
GGATCCATAACCATAGGCGGTATGGATCTGGACCGTGATCTTAAGGCCATCCAGTCAAAATGCAGTTATATCCCTCAATCCTTTGCGTTCTATCCACGACTGACAGCACGTGAAAACCTTGAATATTTTGGCGCCCTGTGGGGCCTGAAAGGGAAAAACCTGAAGGAGCGCATGGAATTTTGCATCGACATAGGGAGTATGCAGACCTTTGTAAATAAGAGGGTGGATAAGTTTTCCGGCGGCATGAAAAGACGTCTGAACCTGGCCATAGGATTGTTACATGATCCGGAAATATTATACCTCGATGAACCGACGGTTGGCGTAGATACACACTCGAGAGGCTACATCCTGGAGACAATAAAGAAGATCAACCTGGACAGGCAGGTGACAGTTATCTATTCATCCCATTACATGGATGAGATTGAGCAGGTATCCGACGACATCGCCGTCATCAATGAGGGCAAAATCATTCTTCACGAAGATACACAGGCTATATTGACGCGTGCCGGTGGTGCGGGCGGCTATGGAACCCTTGAGGAGTTCTTCCTCAAGCTGACAAATGACGTGCCGCGCGATGAAGAATGACGACATGGTGATAAATGATTAAAATGCTCTACATCCTGAAGAAGGAATTTTTGCTCATTATCCGGGACGTCCACGCCGTTACCGTCCTCTTTGTAATGCCCGCAGTGTTCATCATGATTATGTCTCTGGCCATGCGCGACCTGTTTGAGCTTCACGGAACTGTCGCCATTGACGTTCTTGCCGTTAACCGGGATACGGGGAAAAAAGCGGGGGCTTTCCTGAAGTCATTGGAGGAACTCAGCACGTTCAGGTTTCAATTTGCAGAGAAAAATACTGACATGGAAAATATCAAGAATCAGATGCTTTCCCAGGACTACAAGTTTGCGCTGATAATAAGGGAAAACTTTTCCGCATTTGTGGACAAAAAAGGAAAGGGCAAGGACGAGAGGCCATTGGAGCTTCTTGTCAATCCTACCGTCAATGTTCAGACACAGATGGTTTTAAAAAGCGCCCTGGACGGCAAGCTTACTAAATTGCGATGGGACGCGTTCATCGACCGTATTGACAGGCTCCTGACGCTCGCCAGAATCGACAAGCAGAAATTGAAGGCACCTGAAGAGAGTCCCATCGAGGTTAATTATGTGTACAAAGGAGGGCGTTACCATAAGATTCCTTCCGCCGTGCAGCAGAGTGTACCCGCCTGGCTCGTGTTTTCCATGTTTTTTATCATCATCCCCATATCCAACACCTTTATCTCTGAGAGGGAACAGGGTACCCTCATGCGCCTGAAAAGCATGCACGTATCAAGAGTGTATCTGATCATGGGCAAGATGGTTCCTTATCTTATTATTAACGCCATCCAGGTAATAATAATGATTGCCATCGGGGTTTTTGTTGTGCCGTTTTGCGGCGGTACGGCCCTTACGCTCGGTGAATCCCCGGGAGGGCTTATTCTGATCGCTGCTGCCGTAAGCTTCAGTGCCATCTCCATGGCGCTTTTCATTGCCTCCGCTGCGAGGACGACAGAGCAGGCTACCACCATTGGAGGAGTCCTGAATATAATCTTTGGCGCCCTGGGTGGTCTCATGATACCCAAGTTTGTCATGCCCGGGTTTATGCAGGATATTGCCGATATATCGCCCATGTCCTGGGGGCTGGAGGGGTTCCTCGATATCTTCCTCAGGAACGGCGGCGTTTCTGATGTTCTTTCCAAGAGCCTTGCCCTGTTTGTGTTCGGGTGCGTTATGCTGACGCTGACGGTAATCTTATTGCGGAAGCAAAGAGAGGTATAGAATAACGATGAAAGGTTCTCTGGATGCAAGACTGAAAATGGAACTGAAGAAACTGATCGTCGACGAATGCGATATCACTGCCAATCCCGAGGAGATCGGTGATGAAGATCTGCTGTTTGGAAGCGAATCAAGGCTCGGCCTGGATTCAATAGATGCCCTGCAGATTTCAATCGCGATACAGAATAAATACAATATTATCATTACGGACAGTAAAGAAACAAGGCGGGTTATGAAATCGATAAACACTTTTGCCGACTTCCTTCAGCCGGAGTAGAATGTGAAGAGAAGGGCATTTGTTACAGGAAAAGCGATCATCTGCGCGCTGGGAGATACCCTGCGGGAGATCGTAGACGCCGCACGCCACAAGAGGATAAGGCTGTCGCAAATCCCCTTTACCCTTGCCTCCCTTCCCTATACGAAGCCGTATTACCTCATACAACGGAAAGAAGGAGATGCACCGGACAACCGCTCCGATGCATATTTCTATGATATCCTCTTTTCCACCGTGTCCCGCGCTCTCCTCGATGCAGGTGTGAACAATGAGGAGATCGAGGACATGCACGTGTTCTTTGGCTCTACTTCCATGGATGTCCCCATATTTGAGGGCAATCACCATAAAACGTCTGCAAGTGTATCGGGGATGTTCCTCCAGTCGTCCAATGGATATGGCAAAATTGCCGGTGCCATCGTGGAGAGATTCGGGATAGGGGGCAATTGCTATTCCTTTGCGACAGCATGTACCTCGAGTGCCAACGCGTTGCTTTACGCCGCGGCCATGATAGAGGAACGACATATAGAAAGGGCCCTGGTAGTGGGTTACGATTTATACAATAACCTTGGATTTTACGGGTGTGAAGCCCTGAAATCCCTTGCCGCCGAGGAATACAGGCCTTTTGACAGGATGCGGGACGGCCTTATCCTTGGCGAGGCCTGCGGCGCGGTGGTATTGGAGGGGAGACGCAGAAATGCGGATGATTTCATGTATCTTGGAGGCGCAAACATCTGTGATACGTACAGCGTTACCAGCCACGATGAAGAAGGATCTGCCGTCGCGGAGACGATGAATAGAGCCCTCAGGAAAGCGGGTCTTCGCCCGGAGGACATAGACGCTGTCAAAGCCCACGCCACGGGAACAGAGAACAATGACAGGACCGAATGCGCCGCCATGAAGGTGACCTTTGGGTGCAGTGTTCCGCCCGTGACATGCGTCAAGCCTTTTATCGGCCATACCGTGGGCGCCTGCGGCGTGAACGAGCTTATACTCTTTACGGAATCGATCAAGGAGGGATTTGTCCCCTCCACACCAGGGTTTCGTGAAGCGGATAAGGATTTACATGTGACGCCTCTCATGGAAAACATGGAAGCAGGGAAGGGCATTTTTATGCTGAATTACTTCGGGTTCGGCGGCAACTGCACAACCCTGATCCTCTCGAATAAGGACGCACCAGGATGAATGAAATGTACATTCACAGCGCCTCTACTTTCATCGCGGAAGCACACACCGACACGAATTATCTTAAAGAAGAGATCAGGCGTTATACGAAGGAAAACTTCCGCAGGGTAAACAAGTTTATCCTGCTTACCATCCTTGGCGCCCGTCAGTGCATCAATACGCACGCGCTCGACGCCGATACAGCGATCTACCTGACCACTGAACACGGCAACCTCGGTGAGACGGCCGATGTACTCGATGAGATATATGAAGTCAATTCTCTGCCCAAACCTTTCGGTTTCATCAATACCATGAGCAGCACGGCAGCATTCTATCTTGCTCAGAACCTGGGTGTCCGGGGCCGCAACATCACCGTGTCCAGCCAGCATCTTTCCTTCGAGCGGGGGCTGGAGCTCTTGAAGGTGGATTTTGCCGGAGGGGTGGAAAGGAGCGCCCTGATCGGCGGAGTGGATGAAGCATCTCTTTCCGAGGCGTCCCTGGAAGGATGTGCCGGTCGCAGCTGGCGGATGATTGACGGGAGCGGCTGGCTTTATGTAACGCCTGAAAGGGAAGGGGCCGGCGGGGCGTTTACCGAAATCAGATCCTTTAGAGATGGGCCTTCGTGTGTGAGATGGATGAGCGAGCGGGAAATATCGGCTGCGGACGTGGTGGCGTTCGGCGCGCGTATTGGTGATGAAGAAGCCGCTTCCCTGCGGGATATTTTACAGCCCGCTGCCGAGTTTGATTACCTCCGTGAGTACGGATATTCCGGATCGGCCACAGCCTGCGGCATCTCCATGTTCGTGAAACTCTATCAAGGAAAGACCCTTCTTCATATAAACAGAGACCAGCGCGGTAATTACGCGGTCATTGAATTACAGCAGTTTTAATACATCGTGACAATCACCTTCCTTTCTACCTTCACGGCTTCCATTACCATTTTGTTTTTTTTCTTAATTTCTAAAAAATCTTCTTGACATAGACGCATTAAGGGCGTACTATATGCGCATTTTAGGGGGGGGGTAATAATATGCCGAAAAGTAAAATCAATATCACCATGGATCAGGATCTCGTGGAATACATTAAGAGTTATGCCGAAGAACAGAGAACCAGCGTGTCAGAAGTATTCACGCAATTTATCCTGAATCTGAAGCGCGCCAAGACCAATGATCCAACTGAAATAATACTTGCAGATCCCGATTTCAGGGATAGCCTCATGGAAACAATTTCGAGGATCAGATCAGGAAAAGTAAAATGGCACAAATATAAAGAGGTATTCTGATGGAGACTTTTTTTAGTGACGACTTCGTGAGCTCTCTTAAGAATTACGCGTCTATCAAGAAGTCCATCCAGAAAAAAGTTGACATGATCATCGAGAATCCCATTGCCGTGGGCGAACCATTAAAAGGCAACTTCAGGGGGTTCTATAGTTGTCCTGTGAAAAAGAGGTTTCTTATAATTTACCTTTATTGCAGGATCTGCAGAAAAAAGGGCGACAATAAGATAGTTCTTTGTGGCGATTGCAGAGATACCTCTGACGAAACAATTAAGTTCATTGCTCTGGGTCCCCATGACGAAGCGTATAGAAGCTGAAGAAGAAACAATACATTCTATTCCTATAGAGTGTGAAGAATTGATCTTTGTGAGGCATATTTGTTCCCGCTATAAATAACAAACTGATATTTAGCAGATTATAGTTTATTTCCATGTGTATATTCAATGCGCATTTCATCAAAATCGCTGCTGTCTTTTTTTCGTAGGTAGATTTCCAATGCAAATCGTGATAGTTAGCATACGATATTGACAATCATGGCATTAATCATTTTCCAACCCTTTAACCTATACATGACGACATAAATGAGAAGCAGGAAAGTCATTCCCGCGCAGGCGGGAATCCAGAAATTCACTGGATTCCTGGTCAAACCCGGAATGGCAAACAGTGGGGAACTCATGTCGCTGTATATAATATGAGGTTATGATGGATTGATGATCAAATCCCCGTTTCAAAAGAGGCGGGTTTTTTTATTTTATACCGACATGGCAAGGTTCTAAAATTCATGGCTGATCAAATTGAAAAAAGATACTACGCCCACACAAAAGAAGGACGCCCGCCGGAGGAATGGCAGGCGCTTGACGAACACTTAAAAAGTGTAGCAGCAATGGCCCTGTTATTCGCCGATTCTTTTAATGCTGGCGATTGGGCGTATTTGGCCGGATTGTGGCATGATCTGGGGAAATGATCTGTCTCATCAACAGAGAGAACGGTAATCAATGTTTGAAAATTGAGGAGACCAATTCATGCCTACTAAATACATAGCTCATAAAAATCAGGAACTACATGAACACCTTGAAGGCGTCGCTGAACTTGCTAAAATTCATGCCGAAAAAATTGGGATGGAAAAGTACGGCGATCTACTTGGGCTCCTTCATGATTTCGGGAAATACAGTTCCGAATTTCAAAAGTACATCACAGATGCAATAAGGAAGGGTGATCCACAATTCAATCCGGACGAAGATGAAGATTTTGAAGACCCGATGGGGAAAAAGGGGAAGATTGACCACTCAACCGCTGGGGCCCAATTTCTTTGCTTCAAAAACGGTTCTTCCAATGCTCATAAAATGCTTGCGCAGTTTCTCTCCATTTGTTTGGTATCGCATCACTCCGGACTGATAAACTGCTTAACGACTGACAACAGCGGAACCTGGGATTCTTATTCAAGGCGGCTATCAAAAAATGACTTAAAAACTCACATGGAGGAATGTACCAGGAACATCGATAAGCATATACTCAAAAGAATAAATGATATTATCACAGACAAGACTTTTACAAAGCCATTTGAAAATAAATGCCGAGATATTGTGCGTACTTCTCCAGAGAGAAATCCTCTTTCAACGGCTGCTCAATTTCAATTAGGATTATTAGCAAGGTTTCTCTTCAGTGCGCTCATTGATGCCGATCGACAGGATACTGCCGATTCGGAGAAGCCAAAAACTGCAAGGTATCGCCAACTAGGGAATTATCGATCATGGAGCAAATTGATTGAGCGGCTTGAGAACAGATATAATACTTTTGAAACAAAAAACCATGTGGACGAAATCCGAAAAGAAGTATCCATACATTGTCTTCATGCTGCAAAGCAACCAAATGGATTGTTCACTCTTACAGTGCCAACAGGAGGTGGCAAGACTCTTGCGAGTCTTCGTTTTGCGTTACACCATGCAAAAAAATACGGAATGGATAGAATTATCTACGTCATCCCGTTTACGACAATCATTGATCAAAATGCGCAGGTAGTCCGGGAAATCCTTGAGCCGAAAGAGTGTCTTGAAGATGACGGTAAAATTGTTCTTGAACATCATTCAAATATCGGAGCTGATGCTCAAAGCTGGAAAGAAAAACTCCTGACTGAAAATTGGGATGCGCCGGTTGTTTTTACCACAATGGTTCAATTCCTGGAGTCACTTTTCGGCGCAGGAACTCGGGGCGCAAGGCGAATGCATCAGTTAGCAAAAGCTGTCATTGTTTTCGATGAAATTCAAACACTCCCGATAAAATGTGTCCATCTCTTCAACAATGCAATTAATTTTCTCGTTGATCACTGCGGGAGCACTGCTGTTCTCTGCACCGCTACACAGCCGCTTTTGGATTCAGTAGATGAAAAGAAAGGTGCTCTTAAGCTGTCTGAAAAGAATGAAATTATGCCCGATGTCGGCAGACTCTTTGTCGATTTAAAGAGGGTGCATGTTCATGACTGCCGCAAATCTCCCGGCTGGATTTATTCGGAGATATCGGCGCTTGCGGTTAAGCAGGTCAAGAAGAACGGAAGCTGTCTTGTTGTGGTAAATATGAAGAAGGCCGCCCGTATCATTTTCGAGGAAGTGAAAAAGACTGGACTTGAGGTTTTCCATTTGACCACGGGAATGTGTCCTGCACATCGTAAACAGGTACTCAGCACAATTCGCCAAAAGCTTGATGATAGAAAGCCTATTCTCTGTATTAGCACACAGGTTATTGAGGCAGGGGTAGATGTAAGTTTCCGATCTGTTATCCGGATGCTTGCCGGGCTTGACTCCATTGCACAAGTTGCTGGCCGCTGCAATCGCCACGGTAGCCCGGAACTCGGCAATGTATTTATTGTTAATCCCGTTGAAGAGAGACTTGCTTACCTGAAAGACATAGCGGTCGGCAAAGAAAAATCGAATCGTGTTCTTGATGACTATAAATCTGATCCATCAAAATACGACAGCGACATCATCGGCCCCAAGATGCTTGAATGGTACTATCAAAACTACTTTTACGAACGAAAAGATGGCATGGATTATCCTGTTAACGAAAATCGCAGTGACACGCTTCTGAATTTGCTGTCATCTAACAACCTTGCTGTTGCTGATTTCATGCGTGCAAATAAAACGATGCCGGCAATAAATCTGTGTCAATCGTTTATGACAGCGGCAAAACTGTTTAAATCGATTGATGCGCCGACACGAAGCGTTATTGTTCGTTATGGCGATGAAGGAAGAGAACTGGTTAATCAGCTTTGTTCTGTATTTGAAGTGGACAAGCAATATGCTCTTATCAGAAAAGCACAGCAATACTCTGTCAACCTATTTCCGTATGAATTTGAAAAGTTGGCAGAACAGAATGCGCTTTATCGTGTGCAGGAAGAGACGGAGATATTCTACCTTGATTATCAGTACTACAGTAAAATAACCGGTGTATCATTGGAACCAGTAAAACAGGAGGAACAATTCAAAGATGAATACATTGCCTAAAAACACTATCGAATTCAAACTCTGGGGGCGCTTCGCACTTTTTACTGATCCGCTTACCAGAATCGGTGGCGAGAAATGCTCTTATCATCTTCCGACCTACGAGGCCCTGAAAGGTGTCTGTAAGTCAATCTATTGGAAGCCCACAATAATCTGGGTAATTGATGCGGTGCGGGTGATGAGGCGGATTCGTACACAGACCAAAGGAACAAAGCCTCTTGAGTTCAGTGGAGGAAACACGCTTGCGATATACACGTTCTTAACGGGTGTTGATGAAAATGCAAAAGATGCAAGTAGAAAATATGGCTTGGAGTATCAGGTGCGGGCTCATTTTGAGTGGAATGAATACCTCGACAAATTGAAGGATGACCGCATCGACGGCAAACATTTTGCCATTGCTAAACGAATGCTTGAGCGGGGCGGCAGGCAGGACATCTTCCTCGGCACGCGTGACTGTCAAGGGTATGTGGAGCCGTGCGTCTTCGGCGAAGGTGAAGGCGCTTATGATGGGGACGATGAAATCGGTTATGGGCTGATGTTTCATGGATTTGATTATCCCGATGAAACAGGTAAAGACGAGTTGTCCGCCCGTTTCTGGTATCCAACGCTCAAGAAAGGGGTACTGACTTTTGATCGACCAGAAGATTGTAAACAGGAACATCGGAAATTTGTGCGGAAGATGGACCCTAAGACATTTGGTACAGAAAATGTAAAATCGGTGGAGCTTGAAGCCGAGGAACTGGGGGTGGTGGAATGAGTTGGATACAGAAACTGTATGAGACCAGTGCGGAAATTGACAAAATGCAATTGAATCGCTCTGAACGACCTTGGCCGGTTTCTCATGTGGCAAAAAAGGCACATGTTGAAGTTACAATTGGAATTGACGGTAAGTTTCGACGTGTTCGTGCCTTAAATTTTGACGAATCTGTAACATTAATTCCGGTAACAGAATCTTCGGCAAATCGAACAAATGCAGATGCACCTCATCCTCTTTGTGAGGAGTTAAGCTATTGCGCTGCTGATTTGCCCAATAGAAAAGAAAAGAGATTTCAATTGATGATTGATTTGATGAACCCTTGGATAAACTCTGAAGCATTTTCACATCCAAAGGTAAGAGCCGTTTGTGATTATCTGGCGAATGATGGAAAATTATACAAGACTCTGTCTGATAATAATTTGCTTCCGATCAAAGCTGTAAACCCAAAAGGGAAGAAAACCCCTGTAGAGGATAAAAAAGTGTTCGTTAGATGGCGGATAGAAGAACCGGGAAATCCTTGTTCTGGTACGTGGGAAGATGACAGTTTGATCGAAGCTTGGATTAAATTTGATGAAAGTCAAAACATTCCAAAGAATGCAACATTCTGTATGCTTTCAGCACAAAATGTTCGAATTGCAAAAGGGCATCATCGTTTCCTAAGAACATCTGATGATGGTGCAAAATTAATTTCATCAAATGATACCGATGGGTTCACTTATCGCGGTCGTTTTACTGATGGAAAGGATGATGCCGGTAGGCAAACTTGTACTGTAGGCTATGTTGAAAGTCAAAAAGCACATAACGCATTAAGATGGCTTATTCGCAGACAAGGGTATCATAAAGTTGAAGATGAGTTTGTGAGATGTTTTGTAGTTTGGGCTGTGAGTTGTAAACCAGTCCCCGACCCATGCGCCAACTCCTGGGATTTTCTCGGTGATGATTTTCAAACAGACGATACTTCGACTTCACAAACCGGAGATGTCGGACAATCTTTTGCACTTCGTTTCCAAAAGAAACTTGCCGGATACAAAGCCAACATTACCGACACGGAAGACATTGTCGTAATGGGTTTGGGTTCTGCGACACCGGGACGCATGGCAATAACCTTTTATCGGAAATTAACCGGCTCGGAATTTCTTGAACGCATAGAAAAATGGCATTCCGATTTTGCCTGGTTTCAGAACTACGGCAGGGATAAGGATGACAAAAAGAAGATGGTTCTTTTTCAGGGTGCGCCAGCACCAAGGGATATCGCATGGTGTGCATATGGCAGAAAGATAGAAGGGAAAAACGGCATTAAACTTCTAAATGCCGCAGTTGAACGCCTTCTGCCTTCAATAATCGACGGCAGACCGGTGCCCCGCGATTTGGTTGAGCAGTGTGTCCGCCGTGCTTCAAATCGGGTTGGTTTCAAGCAGGAAAGGAATGGGAGTCAGCCGGACTTTGAAAAGTGTCTTGGTATAGCATGTTCAATATATAAAGGATTCTATAATGAAAGGGGGTACATTATGGCGCTTGAGGAAGAAAGAAATTCACGGGACTACCTGTATGGCAGGTTGCTTGCGGTGGCTGAAAAACTTGAATCGATGGCTCTTTACTTTGCTAACGAAAAACGGGAAACTACGGCAGCAAGATTAATGCAAAGATTTGCCGACAGGCCATTTTCAACATGGCTGACAATTGAAACAAGTCTAACTCCATACAAATCCCGCATCAATTCAAAAAACCCTGGACTGCTCAAAGGTTATATGGAGTTGATTGATAGAATCTGCAGCCAGTTTCAGATTGATGAATTCAAGCAGGATAGTCGATTGAGCGGAGAATTTCTATTATCTTATCATTGTCAGCGGAAATGGCTAAATGAACACAAGCGAGAAAAAGGCCAGTGGGTATCAAAGACAGATGACGATGCAGAAGATCAGGACACATATTCCAAAGAATAAACTAACTATAAAAGGAGAAATGCATATGGCTACTCTGAGCAAAAAAATCGATTTTGCAATTATCATAAGTGTAAAGAACGCCAATCCCAACGGTGATCCCCTGGATGGAAACCGTCCCCGCACTGACTACGACGGACTCGGCGAAATCACCGACGTTTGCCTCAAACGGAAGATCCGGGATAGACTACTTGAGAATGGGAAAAGTATCTTCGTTCAATCCGATGACAATAAAACCGATGAGCACCCAAATCTCAGGAAAAGGGCTGAAGCTGCCCTTGGCAATCTTAAAAACGTGCCAGATATTCGAAACAAAGCCTGTGCGACATGGTTTGATGTGAGAGCTTTTGGTCAAGTTTTTCCTTTTAAGGGCTCTGAAAAAAAAGGTAAGAAAAATCAGGATACTAGTGTCGCTGAAGACGGAAGCAGCGGTGTTGGTGTTTCAATAGCGATAAGAGGGCCTGTAACAATACAACCCGCTTTTACTTTGGAAAGTATCAGAAGTCATATTATTTCCGAACAGATTATAAAATCAACAAGTCTTGAAGGCGACGGGATTAATCGGCAATCTGACCAAATGGGTATGAAACACCGTATTGGGAAGGAGGTTATTTATGTCACTTACGGAAGTATGAATCCCCAACTTGCTGAACGCACAGGTTTTTCTGATGAGGATGCTGCGGTTATTAAAGCGATTCTTCCCAAGCTTTTTGAAAATGATGCTTCCTCTGCTCGCCCGGAAGGAAGTATGGCCGCGCGGAAAGTTATCTGGTGGGAGCATAAGCCCGGCAAAGTAGCGCAATACTCATCTGCGAAAGTGCATAAGACGCTTACTGTAAACACTGACGGAAGCTACTCATTGAAAAATTTGGATGGCCTCGAACCAAAAGAGATTGACGGTTTTTAAGATAGGTATGCCGAAAAATCAAGTGCGTATCCGTCAAGGATATAAAAGGCATCTGATTTAGCAATACCTATCGCTACTATTACCAGAATGCCAATTATTACAAGGGAGTTGACAGAATGGAAACAAACATTGCCATTTTCAGAGGGAAGGGAATAAGAAAAATCATCCACAAGAATGAATGGTGGTTTTCTGTTTACGATGTGGTGGAAGTGCTGATGGATAGTATTGATACGAAGCAATATATAAAAAAGATGAGACAGCGCGATCCAGAGTTGAATTCCAACTGGGGTACAATTTGTACCCCCCTTAAAATTGTTGCACCTGATGGAAAAATGAGGGAGGCAAATTGCGCCAACACGGAAGGCGTCTTCCGCATCATCCAGTCTATTCCTTCCCCTAAAGCCGAACCCTTCAAGCGCTGGCTGGCAAGGGTCGGCTATGAGCGGGTGAAGGAGATCCAGGACCCGGAGCTGGCAACGAAAAGGACACGGGCGATTTATAAGGCTAAGGGTTATTCCGACGCCTGGATCGAAAAAAGGATGCGCGGGATTGCCGTCAGGGAAGAGCTTACTGATGAGTGGAAAAAACGGGATGTGACGCAGGAGCAGGAGTATAAAATCCTCACGGCGGAGATTGCAAAAGCTGCGTTCGGTGTTACACCCGGCGAGCATAAAGAATTGAAGGGCCTGAAGCGGGAAAACCTGCGGGACCACATGACAGACCTGGAACTGATCTTCTCTATGCTTGGAGAGGCGGCGACCACGGAAATAACCAGGGTTGACGATGCGCAGGGTTTCCATGAAAGCAAAACGGCCGCACGGAAAGGCGGAGGCGTTGCGGGAAAGGCGCGGAAAGACCTTGAAAAGAAAACCGGCAAACGGGTCGTCTCACCGGAAAATTACCTGAGCGAACCGGAGGGCAGGAAGCGACTGAAAGGGCAGTGACATGTACGACACAGACGACCTGATTCAACTTTCGGCCTTGCAGCACATGGCTTTTTGTCCCCGCCAGTGTGCTTTGATCCATGTTGAACAGACGTGGACAGAGAGCGGCCTCACCGCCGAAGGGCGGATTATGCATGAGCGGGTGCATGAGGAAGACCGGGTATCGCGGGGTAATGTGCGGATAGAATCCGGAGTGCCGCTGCGCTCTCTTCGTCTTGGGTTGATCGGAAAGGCAGATGTGGTGGAATTTCATCGCACGTCCGATGAGGATTGGCAGCCCTTTCCCGTCGAATATAAGCGGGGAAAGCCCAAGATGGATCATTGCGATAAAGTACAGCTCTGCGCTCAGGCCATGTGCCTGGAGGAGATGCTGAATGCGCATATTCCTGCCGGGGCCATATTCTATGGTCAGACTCGCCATCGTCTGGATGTCGTCTTTGATGAGGCTTTGCGGCGAGAGACGGAGGCGGCGGCAAAGCAGGCGCATGCATTGATTGAGTCCGGCTGCACGCCAAAACCTGTGTATGCCAAGCGCTGTGAACGATGTTCACTGAAAGTGGAATGTCTGCCGAAAACGATGCAAAAGAAGCGGTCTGTAAAAACATATTTAACACGAGTAACAGGTGAGCCATGAAAAAACATCTGAATACCCTTTTTGTTACCACCCAGGGCGCATACCTCTCAAAAGAGGGGGAAACAGTGGTTGTCAAAGTGGATAAGGAAGTCCGCCTCCGTGTGCCTGTCCATACCATCGGCGGTGTCGTCTGCTTCGGGAATGTTTCGTGCAGCCCATTCTTAATGGGGTTCTGTGCGGGAAACGGCGTCGGCATCAGCTTTTTGTCTGAAAACGGCCGCTTTCTGGCGCGCGTTCAGGGGCCGGTATCGGGGAATGTCCTGCTGCGCCGGGAACAGTACCGCCGCGCCGATGATCAGGAAGCTTCTGCCGATATCGCAAAAGCCGTGCTGACGGGGAAGATCGCCAACTCCCGGACGGTGCTGCAACGCGCTCTGAGAGATCACGGATCGAAATTGGACGAAGACAGCCTGCGACAGACGGTGGCGATCCTGAACCGATGCCTGGAATCGCTTGATCGGACGCCATCAGTGGATGCCGTCCGGGGAATTGAGGGCGACGCTGCGCACTGCTACTTCACTGTCTTTGATCATTTGATCGTTGCACAGAAGGAATCTTTTTCCTTTCAGGAACGGAACCGTCGTCCGCCTCTGGATAATGTCAATTGTCTGCTCTCTTTCCTGTACACGCTCTTGGTGCATGACATCCGTTCCGCCCTCGAAACAGTGGGTTTGGACCCGGCGGTTGGTTTTCTCCACCGTGATCGTCCGGGAAGACCCAGTCTGGCTCTCGACATCATGGAGGAGTTCCGGCCTTTTCTTGCGGACAGGCTGGCCCTTTCCCTGATCAATCTTCGCCAGGTTCAGGACAAAGGTTTTAAAAAATCGGATACCGGAGCCGTGCTGATGACGGACGATACACGCAAGAAGCTCCTCGTGGCGTACCAGGAAAGGAAGCAGGAAGAGATTCTTCACCCTTTCCTCGACGAAAAAGTCACCATCGGGATGCTGTTTCATATCCAGGCTTTATTGCTTGCCCGTTACCTGAGGGGAGATATTGACGGCTATCCGCCCTTTATCTGGAAATAGGAGCGTGCGCTATGTTCGTAGTAGTCAGCTATGATGTTGCCAATGTTGAAGCCGGCGGCGCGCGGCGCCTGCGCCGGGTTGCAAAGGCGTGTAAGGATTATGGACAGAGAGTTCAGTATTCTGTTTTTGAATGCATTGTCGATCCCGCACAGTGGGCTCTCCTGCGTCAGAGATTAATGGATGAAATTGATCCCAAGGAAGACAGTCTCAGGTTTTACTACCTGGGATCTAAGTGGAAACGACGGGTGGAACATGTAGGAGCAAAAAAAACAATTGATCAGGAGGGGCCTTTGATTGTCTGAAAAGTCTCACCGCGAACCTTATGCGGACATGATTTTCCCGGTGGTTTCGCGGATCATGTAACATATCAATAATATTTACTTTTCGTGATGCTCTTTGAAAACTGAATAGAAGCTGGATGAGAAAAATGAAGAGTGCGCGGAATATATGAGAATTTTTTATTAAATTTAGCAATTTGAATAGTAACAGTCGCTCCCCGCGCGGGAGCGTGGATTGAAACTGAAGTTGTACATGCATCATCCTTACAGTATGTCAGTCGCTCCCCGCGCGGGAGCGTGGATTGAAACCTTCCTGCATACACACATATCCGCCCGTAGCGTCAGTCGCTCCCCGCGCGGGAGCGTGGATTGAAACCTTCCTGCATACACACATATCAGCCCGTAGCGTCAGTCGCTCCCCGCGCGGGAGCGTGGATTGAAACATGACTGAGAACGCATTGGCACTACCAACAGAAAGTCGCTCCCCGCGCGGGAGCGTTGATTGACGGGTCATTGTCACGCAGTGTATCATCAACACCCCCGGCACCTTGATCACGCAGAAAGACGAATACTTCCACCTGAAGCAACAGGAGAAGGTCTTCAATATCATCCCCTATAAAAATAAGTCACAAAATTGTGACAGTTGACACGGAGTATGGTATAGAAGAAACATGATAACTGACCAGGAAGTATTAAGAAAATTCGAAGATAATCTCATCAGCAAAGAAGCGGGAATTAATCACGACCAATCTCTAAACTTGTTCACATCAATGTGGAAGGAAGGGATTCTCTTGGGTGTCCTTCCCCCTAAGGATACGATGGAAGGCATTGATGTAGATATAAGGATGGCGCAGGTATTGAACTCATGTTTGGCAGAATCCTCTCCCGACTAGGCGCGTGTCTTGACAAGAATAACCTGCCCTATATGATCATAGGGGGACAGGCTGTACTCCTTTATGGGGAGCCTCGACTGACCAGAGATATCGATATCACCCTTGGCGTTGGTGCGGATCATCTTGACATACTTCTCCTTACCATTGAACAGATACCCCTCAAACCACTCCCCAAAGATATTTCAACCTTTGTGAAACAAACCATGGTGCTGCCTTCTTTAGACGAATCCACAGGAATCAGGGTGGATTTCATCTTTTCATTTACGCCGTATGAATCTCAAGCCATCAAAAGGGCAAAAAAGGTAAAGATTCTAGAATATGATGTTTGTTTTGCATCTGTTGAAGATCTGATTATCCACAAGGTATTTGCCGGCCGTCCACGAGATATTGAGGATGTGCGCCTTGTTGTGTTGAAGAACCGAAATATCGATATCAGTTACATAGAGAGATGGTTAAAGGAGTTCGACGCTGCATCAATCCAGAAGAATTTTCTCACAACGTTTAAAAGCATAGTAAAATAAAATATGGATAGACGCGCAAATGATTCACCATTATTTACGTTTGTTGTTCCTGGAATTGTTCCGGAATCAATATTCGCGGAGGTTACAGGAATTTATCGGGCGTCATTCACGGCAGCCGCGACAGCGCTTCGGTGACGGATACACCGAATTTCTCCACTTCCTGTGCAAGATTCGCGTCGCCGAACACCTGGATTGATCGGTTCAGGGCGGGCTTTTTTTCTTCGATACTGATGAGATGGCAGTCCGCAATAATCTCGGCGCCCCTCTTTTCCACCCGGCCTGAAATTATGTAGTTAAGCCCTAGCAAGGTGCCAATCTGGATGATGTTTTCCAGGTTATTGTTTTGTTGAAGGTCGTTGGTGACGAGAAACTTCTCCAGATCACGGCGGCCCAGCAGCTTTATAGAAGGGTTGGCCTCAAGCCTGTTTTCAAGCGTGTTTGTAATCTCTGCGCTGTAGGGATTTGACTCTACATTGACCGATTCAAAGGTAAACACGGCCATGTTGATCTGACGGGTATTACTCTTGATCGCATGGCCGGGCACAGCCTTCGCGTGTATTGGGCCTCCGGCTGTGCCTTGTTCCCCTGCGGGCGCAACCTTCACTGCCGGCGGAGGGGGGGAAGCCTCTTTCAGTATCCGGGCAATTTCAGCAAGCTGGTATTCCTGGGCGTAACTCAGCGCCGTCTTGCCGTAGGCATCGGTCACGGAAGCATCTGCTCCCTTTTCCAGAAAAAGCTTCACGATGTCTTTATGGCCGCGATATGACGCAACCATCAGCGGTGTGCCGTAGTTCACGGACCGGAGATTCATATCCGCGCCTTTGTCAATGAGCAGCCGGGCTATTTCCGTTCTCCCATGTTCAGCCGCCCAGTGAAGGGGGCTGAAGTTTTCCGGGCTTTTCTCATTCACGTCTGCGCCGCCGGTGATGAGCGTTTGCACGGCTCCAATATCATTTTGAACGATGGCATTGGCCAACTCGGAGCGGCACCCGGCAAGGGTAATGAGCACGGAAACGATGGCAAAACAGGCTAAAAGTCTTTTCATGGTTCATACCTCAGTTATGAATCAGGGAAGCGTTATGTAATTTGATCGAGATCTCTTCTTTGCCAGGGCAAGTATAGAAATCAGGCCCTTATATGTCAAGAAAATTGGATTGCGGGATATGTGTACATGCCGTGTAATGGTCAGGAGGTGTGGTATGATTTCATCGATTTCAGATGGTTGTAGACACGCTTTTCCTGATCCGCGCAGTTCTTTGCGAATTGGGCGATTTCAAGCATATCAAAATCCGCCGTCCTGCTTTTACAGGCTTTGGCGCACGCTAGGGCAAACCGGCGCCACATATCTCCCGCTTCCGTCATCATCTGCGATGCCTCCTCCAATTGCGGAGACTTCAGGAGTTGCGCAGCTTCCTGGAGGAAGGCCGCGTACATGAAGCGAAAGCCGCCCCCTCCCGTACCTATCTCTTCCTGCATCCTCACAATATGACCGAGAAAAAGACGAACGTATTTCAGTTCCTTGTGGGTCTTCAGCCGTTCTATTTTTCTTGCCAGGTAG
Source organism: Syntrophaceae bacterium (assembly GCA_003508565.1). GTDB lineage: Bacteria > Desulfobacterota > Syntrophia > Syntrophales > UBA2185 > UBA2185. The sequence goes on along the minus strand of DNUI01000040.1, from coordinate 799 downwards.
TAGATGCCCTTCACGCCTATGAAGGGCACAGGGGCATAAAGCATCATGTGCACCGTTCGCGTGATGGATTTTTTTATGACCTTCTTTATATCAATGGAGTTATTGACCTCGAGAGGATAGTACATGAAACCCTTCGGGGCCAGGGTCCCCCTGGCGAAGCGGGCATTCTGAAGATCCTCCGCCCTGATCCGGACGGTATGTTCAAAAACGGGATCGCTTACGAGAAATTCTTCCCCATCCCGTCCGTAGACGATGAGATTATGCGCGTTAAATTGAAAACGCATTTCCGGCGGAAAGTATGGAAGCCAGTATACTGATGTCTGAAGGCCGACGATCGCACCGCCATCGACGAGTTCGGTGAGTTCCGTGAGAGCCCTTTCTTTTTCCCTGTACTTCGTGGTCTTGAATTTGATGGGAAGATTCTTTTCGGCGCCCTTGATGATCGAACCGGGGAGCATTCGGTATGATATGATGGGCATGTTGGTCATCTTGATGAAAGGGATATAGGCGAAGGTAAGGCCGCCTGTAATACCGAACACCATGGGCTCGGAAAGATCAAGACCATGACACTTCAGGAGCGCCGTTACCACACCGCTTTCACAATGGGCGTACTGCCTGTGTTCCAATGGCTTCAATTCCGCCATCTAATCCTCACCACGGAAGTTCATTAATTCGTCTACAGATACCCGCAAGATGCGGGCATACTCGGAAAGCATCCTTCCGTCAAGTTTTTTGAACACCCCCGGTTTCCAATGCCGCTTTACCTGCCAGCGGTAGAGACCCATTGCCTGAGCAAGGG
>DNUI01000229.1 GCA_003508565.1 Syntrophaceae bacterium | reverse complement strand
GGGGACGTTTGCATCGCTCAAGGATGCAGGCAATATAGTCGCGAAAACAGGAGCAAATAAACTATGATCGAAGGTGTTATGATTAAAAAGCTCAAGGTCATACCGGATGAACGGGGCAGGCTCATGGAAATCCTGCGTGTTGACGATGAGATGTTTAAAGGGTTTGGCCAGGTGTACATGACTACTGCATACCCCGGGGTAGTGAAGGGCTGGCATTATCATAAAAAGCAGTATGACAATATGGCGGTAGTGAAGGGAATGATGAAAATCGTTCTTTATGACAGCAGGCCTGATTCTGCAACTCGCGGTGAGATCAATGAATTCTTTGCAGGTGAGCATAATCCTGTAATGATTCATATACCCCCGTATGTGTATCACGGCTTTAAATGCATATCCGCAGAGGATGCCGTTGTCATCAATACACCTACGGAAGCATACAACTACCAAGAGCCGGACGAATTCAGGGTCCATCCTCACGATAACGATATTCCCTATGAGTGGGATCGGAAAGACGGATAGCGTAGCGCTCGAATAATGGGGCTGAAGAATTATGACCGTGTTCTTTGATATTTTTTTTACCGTTGCCGGTGCTGCCGTGGGGAGTTTTCTGAATGTACTGATCTGCCGAATTCCGGAGGGTCAGTCGATTGTCTTCCCCCCATCCCATTGTCCAAAATGCCAGCACCCCATAAGGTTCTACGATAATATACCCCTCATCAGTTACCTCGTTTTACGGGGAAGGTGCCGGGATTGTAAGGAAAAAATCTCCCTTCGGTACCCTATAGTGGAAGCAATTACAGCCCTTATGGCGCTCCTCTTGTTCCTGAAATTCGGCCTGAGCCTGAAATACTTTTTTTCTTTTGTATTTACGGCATCATTGATTGTCATCACCTTCATTGACCTTGATCTTCAGATAATTCCTGATGTCATCACGTTACCTGGGATCCCTCTTTTCTTCCTTGCGGCTGTTTTTTTTATGGATATTAAGGTAATGGATGCGGCTTTAGGGCTTTTAATCGGCGGCGGGTGCCTGTTTGCCATTGCATTCGTGTATGAACTCATCACAAAAAGGGAAGGTATGGGGGGAGGGGACATCAAGCTGCTGGCCATGATGGGGGCGTTTCTGGGATGGAAGTCGTTGTTTTTCATCCTTTTTGTCAGCTCTGTACTCGGTGCTGTTGTCGGTATTTCCACAATGATCGCCAAGGGTAAAGATATGAAATATGCTGTGCCTTTTGGCCCCTTTTTATCCATTGCTGCTGTTGCGTATCTTTTTGTAGGCCTTGATGTAATGGAATATTTCTTCTTCAGCAATTAACTCCTTCATAAGAGCTGTTACAAATAGTTTTTCTAAGAGCGAGTGATAAAGGAAAGCGAAGAGGGTTTTGAGGGGAGCTTCAGGGGGAGGCTTTTTTAGGGCCTCAAAATGTCTTGACATCAAATTCTTATAAATATACTGTACAGCGAAATCTACATTTGAGATTCAGATACTAGTGTAAATTATCATGGGAACAGAGAAAAAGTCTCGAAGCGATTAGTGACCGGCAGTATCATAAATTAATGAACTTTTCTGCATAGAGAGGTTGGCCACGGGGCCAACTTTTTTTAATTCATTAAGAATTTACCTTTTTGCCCCTGTACACATCGGAGGGTCTTGGGTTTACTTTATGGGAACGTTGTATAATAGATTCATGGCATGTGACGATCAATGAAAAGCAGATTGCGAACACTATTGGGAGACGCGGTTAAGGCTTGCGTCAGCCAGGACTTGCTGGAAATAGAAGCGGTTCCCCTCATAGAAATTGATATTACGAAAGATGCTGCGTTCGGTGACTATGCGTCCAATATAGCGATGGTGCTTGCGTCACGAGTAAAAGGAAAACTGCCCCCCCGAAAAGTTGCGGAGGTCATTCGCGATCATATAAGGGACAACGATGGCGTGCTGGAAAGGGTGGATATCGCAGGTCCCGGGTTTATGAACTTTTTTATCAGGGAGGGCGTGTGGTCTACCTTGCTGTCAGAAGTGGATAATCTCGGAGATTGTTATGGCTCTTCTGATTATGGAGAAGGGAAGAAGATTCATATAGAATTTGTGAGCGCAAATCCCACGGGGCCACTTCATATAGGACATGCCCGGGGGGCTGTCGTCGGCGATGTCATCGCGAATATACAGGAGGCAGCAGGTTTCTCAGTCTTTCGCGAGTACTACATCAATGACGCGGGTAACCAGATGAATAACCTGGGAAAGTCGGTCCTGTATCGTTATCTTGAATTTCTGGGTGATGATGTCGAATTCCCCGAAAGCTGTTATCAGGGTGATTATATTAAGGAAATTGCAAGAGAAATCATTGACAAACATGGCGGCATCTATCGTTCGAAGGATCAGGAAAAAGCCCTTCGTATTTTCACTGATTACGCTGCCGGCGCGATTTTGGATGGAATCAAGGAGGATCTGAAAGCCTTTGGTGTAGTATTTGATAATTACTTTAGCGAAAGAAACCTCTACAAAGACGATCGTGTAGCAACGTTGATCAAGGAGCTTGAGGAGAAACATGTCGTATATAGTGACGGGGAAACCCTCTGGTTCAGGACTACCGATTTTGGAGATGAGAAAGACAGAGTAGTTGTCAGGAGGAATGGAGAACCGACTTACTTTGCCGCCGATATCGCGTATCATAATGACAAATATATTCGTGGGTTTGATGCGATTATTGATATTTGGGGGGCTGACCATCACGGGTATATTCCCCGGATGAGCGCCTGTGTTGAGGCTCTTGGTCATGAAAAAAACTCTCTCAAGATTGTTCTGATTCAACTTGTAAGTCTCCTGCGTGACGGGATTCTTATCCCAATGTCCACGCGGGCTGGTGAATTTGTCACCCTGAAAGAAGTGGTGGATGAAGTAGGAAAGGATGCGGCGAGATACAATTTCCTTATGAGACGATCGGACAGCCATCTCGATTTTGATTTGGAGTTGGCAAAAAAGCAATCCAACGAGAATCCTGTGTATTATGTTCAGTATGCACACGCGAGAATATGCAGCATTGTGAGAAACGCCGAAGAGAAGGGATATACAATCCCATTATATGATGAAGTGGATTTGCGATTTTTAAAACTTCCTGAAGAGGTTAATTTGATCAAAGCGATAATCAGATTTCCTGAGGTTGTTGAGGGCGCGGCAATAGCTCTGGAGCCCCATCGGTTGACATTTTATCTTAATGACCTTGCAGCGCTGTTTCATAGTTACTATAATAAGCACAGGGTGTTATCGGATGAAGAAAGCCTTAGCAAGGCGAGACTATTTTTGATAAAAACGATTCTTACGGTAGTGAGAAATGCGTTAAGGTTGCTCGGTGTTTCCGCCCCGGAGAGAATGTGAACATAGTAAAGAATTTCCATGGCATCTAAGAATGTTCGCTCTTTTGAACTGAAATTGGGCAAGCGGGCCTTGGCCCTGTTTGTTATTGGGACGGTATGTTTGCTTTTTATTGTGTTTCTCTTTGGTGTGACGGTTGGCAAAAATATCGATACCTACCCGGAAAAGTATTCACGTGGTTTGCCAGGTATGCTTGTGGAAAAATTCGGGTGGTCATCAAACAAAACGGAAACATCTGTAACCAGCATTGCTGAAGGACCGAAGGTGCCGGCAAATATTGAGGAAGAGGAAAAGAGCGGAGAAGGAAAGAAATATCCATTAACAATGCCCGAGGTGAAAGAGGAAAAGCAGCCTGTGGCCGCGGCAATTCAGGAACAAAAGCCACCTGTGGCCGCGGCAATTCAGGAACAAAAGCCACTCCCGCCGCCTGTTGCCGAGCGAACACCATCAAAACCGGCTCCTGGAAAGGAAAAATATCAGATCCAGGTAATTTCCCTTAAGGAGAGGGAAAAGGCGGATCAGATCAGTAAAAAGCTGACACCTCTTGGATTCAAACCCAAAATTGTAGTCATTGACTTACCCGATAAAGGGAAATGGTACCGCATTATCCTTGAAGGTTTTGAAAGCCGGGAGCAGGCACAGAAAGCGGTAGACAACATGGCGAAAAAGATCAGCGGCCTGAACTGTGTCATCAGTAAAACTGGAGAGAAAAGCAAATAGGATCTGTCATTACGTGACAGCTCTTGAGGATCAATAAATACATTGTGTGTGGGTTATGTTTGAAACGTTAACGGAAAAACTGGAAGGAATATTTAAAAAGCTCAGACAGAGAGGCAGTCTTAATGAAGAAAATATTGCCTCGGCGTTGAAAGAGATACGCATGGTCCTTCTCGAAGCGGATGTCAGTTTTAAGGTAGTAAAGGACTTTATAGAGGAAATCAGGAGCCAGGCAGTGGGCCGGGAAGTTTTGGAGAGCATCACGCCCGGTCAGCAGGTTGTGAAAATAGTCCATGACAGGCTTGTTGATCTGCTGGGAGGGAAAAGCAG
>DNUI01000062.1 GCA_003508565.1 Syntrophaceae bacterium | reverse complement strand
CAGTCGAACCACCACCTCCGGCCTGCGGAAGAAGATTCAATGCCTCAATGATGTCATCATCATCCAGCAAGTGTTCAATTCCGGATGTTTCAATGTTCGCGATCCTCTGAACGCATCTATCGTCGTGGATATAAAGGCCATACCACGCGACGAACTTCGTGAACCACGCCCAGAAATACGTGGAACCGGTGTCATTGGTGACCAGCTGCTTCCCCATATCTTCTGTCTGTAACCCGGCCTGTGAACCCTTAGGATAAATCATGTGGACTTTCATCGGCCCCCATTCGATGATCCAAAGGGAAGTAGTATCATCCCCAGTTCCGCTTGCACCAATGACATTGGCGTCCGCTGTAGCATCATAACGGGTTGCAAGTCCGTCAATCTGCTCGGGATTTGTGTCAATGTCGCCATAGATCATGTTTGTTTCAATGGTCTGGCCAAGGCCTTCAACAAAGGCAAGGTCTTCCTGTGATCTGGCTTTTGCTTTATCCGGGGCCAGATCGAGAATCGCCTCGTCAACTCTTGAATGAGCTTCCAGCCGGCATATCGGCTCGGCTACCTGTTTGGTGCTTGACGCCTCTGAGGCAACGCCTTGATTCGCTTGTCTATGGGTTCCGCTGGGGAGATTAGTCCTCTTTGTCCCAACATGGGACGCTGTCTGGTTCGCCTCAACCCAGACGGCATCCTGAAACATCTCCTTGGTAATCGAAAGAACTTCCGCGATTTCAAGAAGATTCCCGTTATTTGTTCGTTTAGCCAGTTCAACAAGTGTGTACTGACTGTGCTGATTAAAAACTGACATTGTGTTTACCTCCTATCTTACTTATGAAGGATAAGAGAAAACACCGTAACCGTAATTCATGGTTTTCTCCAACCTTCTTTATGTTTGTCCTTCCATTGACGGATAACTAAGAATACCTTTTACATTCTTTCCTTTGTCGGTATTAGAACCAATAACAAACTTGTCATCCGCCATCGACTGCCCGATTCGGTGAAACATTCTCACTAAAACAGGATCGTTTCCTCTTCCGCTTTCGTCCATGATCTTTTTTTCTTCGGCTGTCATGAACCTATCTGTCGCCTTCTTCACGAGAGCCGCATTCTCATCGAATTTGGGCCCCCATTCCTTTTTCAGATCTTCAACGTCTTTTTCAAAAGCTTTATTCTTCTGCCCCTCTGCTGATTCAATTGCGGTAAAATAAGCATCGGAATAAGCTTTGTGAATCATTGCCGCCTGAGTTTTATTCAAACCAGCCTGATGGGCAATAGATCTGAACCATCCCTCCATGTTGGGATCAATTTCCACACCTTCAGGAGGTGTCAACTTTTCAAATGTGTAATCTTCAGCCTTGTCCGGCCGTCCTATGGCCTTAAAATAGGCCGTTTTTTCTTCATCCGTAGCGTTATCCTTCAGTTTCGGAACACTTTCGCCAAGTTTCCCCTCAAGTTCCTTTGCCTTCGCCGATGTATCGATATGAGCTTTTGCTAAATCGCCCACGGTCTTGAACGGGGTAAAGGTTTCATTCGCTTTCAGGTCATCCGGTAATTGTGCCCGCCATCCGAGATTTCCGCCCTCTTCACTACCTTGATTCAGGTTGCCTGTACCAGTCCCATCATCTTGGTTCATAACTATCCTCCTTTTTCTTTCTTTTCTTTGTGCATCCGCCCGCATCGGGCACATGCAATCGCATATTGTTTGCTAACAGGAACTTTCTTCTCAATCACATTTCCGCAGCTACACTTTATTTCTATGGTTCTCGTTGCATCCACCGTTCTGTCTCCTTAACACAATCTGGTCAATCTGATATTTCCGGTAGTCAAACTGGCTTTCCGGCTTCCAGTCTAATGGCGGATCACCTTCGACGGCCTCGAATATAAAAGCCCTGTTCATGGCCTCGTTCCACATTGACACCTGTAAAAGTTTGAAATCCTTGATATAGGTGACAATACCCTTATCCGGGACTTCATAAAATCCAGCAATGGTTTGATATGCAGGATTAGGAGTCACTACGATTAAGTAGAGCTTGCCTCTCCCCAGCCAGACCGGAGGATTGAAACAACAGCCTTTTAATTCTTTTAACATCCCGGGAATAGCTGGCGCAGTTAACGGAATATTAGAAGTTGGTCTGATAATTGATCCCATTATTACCTCCCACCTTCAACTCTTGTTTTTTTTGGTTATTCTCAGCTATCTTGATTAACATTCCAGTAATGTTGTCAATCTGTTCCACGTGAAACGCGCCAATATTATGAAGTATTCTCCTGGCGATATTTTGTTCAATTACTTCCTGATCGCTTAACGCCTCATCGAAAAAATGCAGGTCTGTAAGCAAATGCGACAATACCTTTTTACCGGGCGCGGAAGAAAAACAAAGGAAATAGTCCTGGTAGATAGTATCCACCGGCTCTTCATCCGGCAACAGTTTTTGTTTTAATTCCCGGTATGCTTCTAATATTCTCATTCCTCACCTCCACCTCCAATAATTTGCCCCAGCGCACCCAACGGACTGCCTGGTTCAATTGCCTTTGAAACGTTTGGCAGATTCTTTGCTGCCATCTCTGCCAAGGCCATCTGCTGTGCCTCAGCTTGCGCCTGCGCTCTCTGCTCTCTGATTGCCTGAACCTGATCTGCTGTTCTTATTGCTTTTGCCGGCCAACCTGAAACCTTAAGAATTTCTCTTGTCGTCTCATCCACATCAATCAAATCTGCTGCCTGCGGGTCTATTTTTAACATGGGATCAAGCGCTCCTATGCCCTGATATATTCCTTGAGTTTTTAAAATCCTTTTCTGTGCCATCGCCAACGGCCCCATGTAATCCACTTCTATCCCCTGCCCGGCAAATGGCATCAAAATTTCAGGGGGATCAGGCATCCTTCCGGCTTCTGTCTCGATAGAATCAACTATGTCTATAATTGGTTGTAATCGCTCAGCTATCATCTGCCCTACAGTAGGCATCATGACAGAAGCCTTTTCACCCTGCATTTCCATTACTTGCGGGACGGTCAACTGCCGACCTTCCATTGCCGCCTTTGAAAGCATCATAAAGAAGTCAACGTTGAAATGGTCTTTGATAATCTGGCGGACTTTCTCTTCCCTGTCTTCCGCAATGGCAAAATTTACACCTTGGTTGACCGGATATATCCTCTCGTCTTCTTTTTCGTAGTAGTTTTTACCACGAGGGTTCATCCTGACTTTGCCCTGAAACTTCTTGTGCACCATTAATGGCGGTTCGACTGCCAGTTGTGCGGCGTTAAGCATGGTTTTGCTCATAACATTAAGTTTTATGATATCAATGATGGCATCCATTGCACACGACCATCCATATGGCCCGGATGTTTTTCGCCATCGCCACACGGAATAAGGCATCCGATCATATCCATCCTTTCTCAAAACATGCTCTTTATTCCCAGCCTGAATGTAAATCGAAACAAAGGCCTTGTTGTTTTTTCCAATCTTAGGTTTTAAAACCCCATTATCAAAATACATCTCCTGGTCGTTACGAGGGAAACAGGCATGAATGAACTCGTATTCCGTGTAGGGATTTTTTTCCAGTTGCGTCTGCAGTGTCTGCGACAACAACTCTTTATCGAACATCTGTACGGCTGCCCTGGCTGTGAGTTTGAACTTCCTAAACACGGTATCGATAACTCCATACCGATTCTCGGCTATCCAGACCTGTCCGGGGTCAACAGATATGAAGTTAGTCTTCCTGCCCGGTACGTCTTCCTCGGCGTAAAGTGTAGCTGTGCCAATCGAGGACGCATCCCTGATGTCTGTATTTATCTCGCTGTAAAAATTGGATCGCTGGAACCCAGAATACAAAACATCCTCCTTCGCCTCCAACCACATCTTAACCTCTGGTATCTCATCTAGTCTGCCATTATATTGTCGCATCGGGGACGTGCGAGGAAACGTAATAACGTTAGGCAACGTAAGAGTGAACCATCTCTGTGCCTGGCTTACAGTATTGCCTTGCATCCCGTTTACCAATAGGTTCCACGCTGCAATAGGGGTACCATCAAACACGTTAATATTAGCCTTCTTCCCACGTTGCTTATTTTGCAGAAAATTATAACGGTCGTATGCCAGATAGTCAATGACATCCTGCCAAAGAGGTTCATAGTCACGCCTGATAGTCTCCAGATAGCCTTGATGTTTAGTTATCTCATCAACCGCCTCTGTATCTTTCATTTTCCAAACTTCGCTTAATTGACCCACTCTACTCACCTAATAATGTTTTTCTCTGTACCGGAGCATCTTCTCCAACGCCTTCACCACCCGTTAGCCAGGTTGACTTTCTCCCCCTCTGCTTACGTAATCGTTCCTCCTCTTTAGCTTTAGCCGCTCTTATCTCTTCATCGTTCCTTGTCGGCGGTGGCGGGGCATATACAACCGGTGGTGGTGAACCTCCTCCTCCAAAAAATCCCATGTCTTATCCTCCTCCAAAAAGCCCGGCCCGAAAATCTACTCTCCGAGCAATGTTTTTTTCTGTGTCCCCGGTAGCGAAACTCTAAGCGCCCTGTCCGTTTCTCCCGAACCCCTCTGCCGCCGACGCTCATCTTCCTCTTTCCTCTTTTGCATTATGTCAATTTTCATCGGATTGTCATTGGGAAAAAAGGGAAATGGATCCCTTCTCCCCTGTCTGTCCCGTTTCCCTAAAAACATATATCATCATCCTCCTCTTTGTCGCTCTCTGTTTCTTTCAAGCGGGTCGTAGTTGTCCTCTTCCGGCGGTTGGAAGTCCCTAATCTGCTGCGCAGGAACGTACCGCGCGACATCACGACCTGACATGCATAAATAGCGGCTTGCGTCTTGTAAGTGGTCATTATCTTTAACTATTTTACCCTTTTCGTCTCTCCGGTAAATGCGGAACTCCTGGAACCATCCAGACATCGAACGGAATACTTTTAACCGCCCGGTGCTCATCCGCTGCCATAAGGCAAAGATACCGGCCTCTACAGCGTTATCAGCCTCATACAGATCAAGTCCCGACGCCCGGTACTCATCCAGTAAGCTCTTGCCGTCTCGCTGATTAGCTCCCTTGCTTGCGGGATCGATGACGCCAGCCATCCAGTCTCCGCGCGCATTGATTGCATCAACGTGCACAGACGGCTCGGCATGCCCGCGCTTATATTCCCCGCACAGGTACAGGATGTCCTGTTCCTGATCCCACGCTCCCCAGACAGCCGCTGTCCAGTTCCAGCCGACGTCCATTCCGTACGCCCGCGGGAAATAATCCGGCAGGCGAAAATCATCAATCGTAATATCCTCCTCCGCGATGGGGTATATTGCACCAGACCCGAGCATCGGTATACCTTTACTTCGCGCGTCGCGCTGATACAACGGATAGGACTCCAGCAAGGCTTTTTTATCAGCCTCGGACAGGTGGGGCACATCATCCCACCCGGCCTGGATGATGAATCGAGCTCCAGAGTCGTCCGGCCTGCCTCCCGGAAGAAATTGCAGGACGGTCTCGCTCATGCCTTCCAGCGGCGTAAACGTGAGCATAATTAAACCGGAAGGCTCGCCCGGCACAGTGGACATGGTGCGTGTAAGGCACTCTGTGTAGATGTCCAGAGGCGGCTCCTCGTCGAGCAGGATGACATCCTGATGGGTGCCCTCGAAGGCCTTGCGCCCCTGCTCGTAGCTTTTTAGTTGCAGGTGGGATACGCCGCCGGACACATGCCGGACACAGACCGACTCGATGGAATCCTTGACACTGCCTGCCTTTTTAGCGGGTTCGCCGACGATGAGCTCGCCGGGGATTAGTCCAATACCGATGGCCTGCACGGGGCCTAATAGCTTGTCCTGTAGGATGTCGCGGACTGTCTGTCCGGTTGTGCCTACTGCCCAGGCCTGTATTGCCCTGTCAAAACGTCTGCCCTCCCACCACGCCGGATAATTGCCGGTCAGGTGTAGTGTCAACTCGTAGCCGCCGCAACCCTCAGTTTTGCCAATCCGATTCGCGGCGCACATGCACCGCTCGCG
>DNUI01000211.1:6100-7450 GCA_003508565.1 Syntrophaceae bacterium | reverse complement strand
CGATATGCAGTGACATTTATATTATCATAGTTCCCATGTCAAGATTTTAAGATGTCCAACGACACTATGCCGCCTTTCTTCATTACCGCCCTTCTTTGCCTTGACTTTCAAACCATGTTTGGTATTATTCGGCAAAATTTAAGGGGTCTGGCCATGCATGACCAACTGAAGAGAATATTCTCCATATCACCTCTGAAAATAGCACTTCTTGTCATTTTTATTGCCCTTATCATGTTCTATATTGACGTTCCGTTTTTGCGATTCATGGAACTGAAGGCTCTTGACCTAAGGATGATTTCACGGGGCAAGCTCCCTCCCGGAGGAGAGACGGTCATTGCCGTAATCGATGAAAAGAGTCTNNAGCGAATTGGGCAGATGGCCTTGGCCGAGAACTACCATTGCAAGGCTTGTTGATACGCTGAAGGGATACGGAGCAAAGACGGTGGGATTCGATATTGTTTTTGCCGAACCCGACGAAAATTCCAGTCTCAAAGCTATTGCTGATCTCTCACANNGAAGTGAAAAAGCTCAGGATTCAGGATAAAAGGGTACTGGGTTTATTACATAAGAAAAAAATGATGGCTGATACCGACGCCATTCTCGCCAAGGCGATCGAACAATCAAAAAATGTCACCCTTGGGTATTTCTTTCATTTGTTGAAAAAGGAAGTGGCACNNTCCAGGCAACATCGCCACCGGATGAATCATCGTTTATACATGCGTATTCAGCCGTGACTAATCTCAAGCCCTTATCTGAAGCCGCCGAAAACAGCGGATATTTTAATGCCTTCCCCGACAGTGACGGAACTCTCAGATGGTCCCCCCTGGTTATTAAATTCCAGGACAATTTCTATTCTTCATTGCCCATTTCTTTACTGCTCCAGTATCTGGACTGGCCGACACTTACCCTGAGGATGGCGGAATTCGGCGTTGAAGGAGTTGCCATAGGTGATATTGAAATTCCCACTGATGAGTATGGAAGATTGCTCATCAATTATTTAGGACCCGTAAAAACATTCCCCCACTATTCGATTTCTGACATTATTAAAGGCCGCCTTTCTCCGGATACTTTCAAGGACAAAATCGTGCTTGTGGGCGCCACAGCAACGGGAATTTATGATTTGCGCGTCACGCCTTTCAGCGCCGTATACCCGGGTGTCGAAATTCATGCCACCGTAATTGACAACATCCTGCACCAGAACTTTCTCCATCAATCCAGCGTGACAACACTCATCGACATCTGTTCTATTATTTTTCTAGGCCTTGTCATTGGTATTGTCGTCCCGAGAGTGAAAGCCGTCACGGGAATATTGTTGAGCTTCCTGGTTGTCGTTTCTTTTGTGGTCATAAA
>DNUI01000211.1:5561-5924 GCA_003508565.1 Syntrophaceae bacterium | reverse complement strand
TTCACAACTGTAGCGGAGAGCATGAAGACGCCGGAAGAGCTCGTCCACCTGTTGAATGAATATTTGACGGCAATGACCAACGTGGTCTTTAAATACGATGGGCTCCTGGACAAATATATGGGAGACGCCATTATGGCCGTGTTTGGTGCGCCTCTCGACCAGCCGGACCATCCCCTNNCGGGCATGCAAAACCGCTCTCGATATGATGGCCGAATTGAAAATACTGCAGAAAAAATGGGCGGGAGAAGGCCGGCCTATTCTCAACATAGGCATAGGAATCAACAGCGGCGACATGGTCGTCGGCAATATGGGTTCAGAAATGCGGTTTGATTATACAGTCATGGGGGACAGTGTGAATCTGGG
>DNUI01000211.1:2472-5556 GCA_003508565.1 Syntrophaceae bacterium | reverse complement strand
CCGTAAAGGAAGTTCTCTTCTGCCGTGAACTGGACTCTGTAAAAGTGAAAGGCAAGAATCTGCCTGTTAAGATCTACGAGCTTCTTGGTGAAAAGAAAGACGCGGGAACGTGGGAAAAAGCCGTCAGCATTTTCGAGGAAGGTTTGTCACACTACAAACNNGGGTTTGTGGGATGAGGCGATCATTTCCTTTCAGAATGTGCTGGAATTAAAACCCAATGATGCCCCTGCAAAACTTTATATTGAGCGATGCAGGGAACTCAAAAAGAATCCGCCGAAAGAACCATGGGACGGTGTATTCACCATGACAAAAAAATGAATTTAGCTTCATATGCGAAAAGATAGCTCAGGGTATTTGGCAAATCATTGGCAAAACCNNGTGAGTCTTCAAATCCTTTTCTCAACTATTTTGCATAGACATGGCAATAAAAGAAGGACAAAAATACAGAAGCTGGGTCGAGGTCGACCTCGACAATTTCACAAAAAACTGGAAGGAGATGCAAAGGCTTGTGGGCCCTNNCCGTGCAAATTCTTCAGGTAGTGAAGGCAGACGCCTATGGCCATGGCGCGATTGAAATTTCCAATGTCGCCCTGAAGAACGGCGCCGCTCTCTTGGGCATCGCAAATGCAGACGAGGGAGTACAGCTCCGGGTCAGCGGCATCACTGCACCCATACTTATCCTGAGTCCTTCGACAGGTGCTGAGATAGATGAAATCATTAAATATAGTTTAATTCCATCTGTCTCGGATCTTAACTTCGCCCGGGAGCTTCAGAAAAAAAGTAAAAAGGCAGATCTTCGAACGCCGATCCACATCGAAGTGGATACAGGGATGGGAAGAGGCGGAACGATCTATCACGAGGCTTTCGATATAATAGAACAAATCGTCGTCCTTCCCAATATTATCATTGAAGGTATTTTTACGCACTTATCTTCCAGTGAGACAATGGACGACTATAATACTATGCAGTGGAGACTTTTTAAAGAACTGCTTGATAAACTGGAAGAACATGATATTCACATCCCCATTAAGCATATGGCAAACAGCGGCGCTATTCTCAATTACCCGGGATTCCATCTGGACATAGTGCGGCCCGGTCTTATGTCCTATGGCATCTATCCCGGACCGGAAACAAAGACGAAGGCAAATCTTCACCCTGTGATGAGCTTTAAAACAAGGGTTGCCCTCATTAAGGAATTCCCCACCGGCTACAGCATCGGGTACGGCAGGTCTTATATCACGACAAAACCCACAAAGATCGCAACCATACCTGTCGGATATGGTGACGGGTACGAACGCATTCTTTCCAATCAGGGAGAGGCGTTGATCAGGGGAACGCGTGCTCCCATCGTTGGACGTATTTCAATGGATATGTGCACCGTAGATGTCAGCCACATAGAAAACTGCCGAATCGGTGATGAAGCAGTCTTGATGGGAACCCAGGGGAATGAGTGCATTTCGGCGGATGAGATCGCCGAAAAGGTGAAGACAATCAGTTATGAAGTACTCTGCGCCATAGGCAAGCGGGCGCCGCGCGTGTTTTTGCATCACGGAAAAACAAATTCCATTGAGCCCCGTTTGCGGAGGATATTTATCCCTGATGAAGAAAAGTCAATCTCACGCATTGATAATATTATTCGTCACTGTTTTCAGACCAGAGCGCGAAGCGAAGAACTGGGAAATGCCATATACTACGAGATGTTTGAAACGCTCTTCGGTAAAGTGGACCGGCAGTTGGAACTAAGGACCAATTTTAGATACACCATTAATATACAAGAATTCCCCCGTGAAGAGATTCTCTCATACCATGCGGCGGGGGATTACTTCAAAGTGACCACCCATATTGAATATATCAAAACCATAAAGAATCAAATTTTCATGATAGGCTGTGCTCTCAACGACATGCAGTTAGCCGCGTTTTTCAATGATAAACGCTGCGAATACCGGTGGCTTTTAAATCGGGGAGACGACCTGGTTATGGAGAGGGACTTCAGAGTCAACAGCGTCCGTATTGACAATGAAGATATTTCTATCATCAGAACGGAAAATACCGACAGGGGTTACGAGGTCTGGTGTGGTGACGACACGCTCAGGAAAAAGCTGAATAAGCAGGCGAAGGTGGAAATCGAGATCGTTACCAAAAAAGCGAAAAGCAGCAACACTTTCTCTGTATACATAGTGTATCCCACAAGGGGTATGGACATAGTGTTCAACTACGATGGGGTAAACTTCAAATACGTGAAAGAAGTCAGTTTCTTCTCCGGGAAACAACCATATCCGGAGGTTACCACAAAAAAGGGGAAATCGATCAGATTAAGAATCAGCAGCAACGAATGGATATTCCCTAACAGTGGAGTCACTTTTTTCTGGGGTTTTTAATTTATATGAAAAAGCTGAGAGTTGGTATCATATTAGGCGGTATGTCTTCGGAAAGGGAAGTTTCATTAAACAGCGGCAGGAACGTCTACGACAACCTGGATAGTGAATTTTACGAAGGAATACCCCTTTTCATGAATGGTGAGGGACGATTGTGGATCATTACGTGGCAACTAATTTCTCAAAACACCACGGTGGACATATCGGAACGCTTAGAAAAAGAGGCGCACAGGGTCTTTTACGAAGATCTCAAGAAAGAAATCGATTTTGCCTTCATCTCTCTGCATGGAAAATATGGAGATGACGGATGTATACAGGGTCTTCTGGAACTTCTGGGGATACCCTATACGGGACCAGGCATACTCGCATCGGCTCTGGGAATGGACAAACACATGCAGCAAAAGATTCTGAGCTTTGCAGGACTCGATGTTCCCAAAAGTACTGTTATCCAGGAAAGGGAGTGGCGGGATAACAAAGAAGACGTGAAAAAGAAACTCACTGATCATTTTACATTTCCTTTTTTCATCAAACCCACACGAGAGGGATCGAGCATTGGCGTAAATGCTATCAAGGATGAAGATTCTCTCGAGAAGGGTATAGACGAGGCCCTAAAATGGGATACTGCTGTTCTTGCAGAAGAGTATCTTGATGGGATAGAGTTTTCATGTATCGTCATGGAAGAGGATGGTGAAGCCAAACCGCTTGATCT
>DNUI01000211.1:0-2395 GCA_003508565.1 Syntrophaceae bacterium | reverse complement strand
TAGGGTTCAGATCCTATGGTCGGATCGACGGATTTCTGACAAAAGACGGCCGGATTCTTATCACCGACCCTAATTCATCATCCGGTATGGCTCCCTCTTCGTTCTTCTTCGAACAGGCAGCCTCTGCCGGAATGCTTCCCACAATGATCATATCCACACTGATCAGGAATGCAATCAGGATCCACCAGGAAAAAAAGGGGCCTCTTTAATAGAACTTTGCCGTGTTATAATCATCTATTTAAGCCGNNTACACACAGTATGGAATCGAGACGGGCTTTAGGAAATGACTTTACAAGATAATAAAATATCTTTATAGTCCCCAACCGAAGGAAATTGATAGAGTTCCCATTGCATACCTTCAATATTTTTGATGATCTCTCATTAAAATAGATATGAAACGGTATATTGAGTCCGAATGAATTAGTTTAGGAGTACATGACGTATGCAGGAAGATATTCCGCGTAAACTCAAGGTAGGCATCATTATGGGGGGAGTCTCCTCGGAAAAAGAGGTTTCCCTGGAGANNATGGACAGCAAGGCAGCCCTCTGGGAAATACCGATTAAGCTGTTGATGCGCAATTGTACGAAAGACATCGAGGAAGACCTGTCTGAAGAAGCAACCCACATTCCATATGAAGTACTGACGTCTCGTGCGGAGTTCATATATATCGGTCTTCACGGTAAGTATGGTGAAGACGGATGTTTGCAGGGGCTTTTGGAATTTCTGAAAATCCCTTATACAGGCTCCGGTGTCCTGGGTTCCGCCCTGGGTATGGATAAATATACATGCAGAAAAATCCTGGATTTAAGCGGGATTGATATCCCCAAGACGTTGCCCGTAACCAGGCGAGAATGGGTCCCTGAAAACAGCGGCGATATCCTTGCTCACATCGAAAAAGAGATCGGGTTTCCCTGTGTCGTGAAACCCACACGGGAAGGATGCAGCACGGCGGTGAAAAAGGTGATCTCAAGCACCGGCATTCCTAGTGCTCTCGAAGATGCTTTTACCTGGGATAACATGGCATTGATAGAGGAATTTCTCGATGGTATCGAAGTTACCTGCGGGGTTCTCGACAATGACGGCCCCTTCGCGTTGACACCTTCGGAAACTATCCCCACGCAGGATGTTCTTTCCCTGGAAGACAAGTTTCTTTATGGCCAGGGCGAGAATAAAACCCCTGCCAGAGTACCGGATGAGATCCTGAAAAGGATACAGGACGTTGCTGTCCGGACTTTTCAGGCCCTTGACCTGAAAGGGTACGCACGCATTGATATGTTTGTCAGAAAGGATGGACGAGTAGCTGTTCTAGAGCCTAACACCTTGCCCGGGATGACTCCCTCTACCGTTCTTTTTCACCAGGCAGCGGCCTCTGGAATCACGCAGACAGAATTGATAGATCGGATCATTCAGGCCGGCATTAAGGATCATGCAAAAAAGAGAGGGCCTTTATGATCAGAGGCATTGCCAATGCCATAGAGAGGTTGGGGCATTGTATCCTGTCATCGGTCGTAAATCTTGGAAGGACAGGAGTTTTTCTTGGCACATCCATTTTATATACCTTCATCCCTCCTTTAAAGATCGGCAGGATCATCAAGCAGATCAGCTTTATCGGGGTCAAATCTTCCCTCATCGTTATCCTGACGGGAGCATTNNACCGGCATGGTGCTTACTCTGCAATCGTACTACGGGATGGAGAAATTCGGCGCGGAGGCCCTTTTGGGCCCCGCCGTGGCCCTGTCCCTTATCCGGGAGCTTGGGCCGGTTATCTCTGCGCTGATGATCACAGGCAGGGCAGGGTCGGCCCTGGCAGCGGAAATCGGCATNNGCGGATCAGCGAACAGATCGATGCCATAGAGGTAATGGGTCTCAATCCCTACCGTTATCTTATTGTTCCAAATCTTCTCGCGGGAATAATTTCCTTCCCCCTCCTGGCCTCTATCTTTAATGTCGTCGGAATTTACGGCGGGTATCTCGTAGGGGTGCAACTGCTGGGGGTTAGTGAAGGCGGTTACTTCGGAGAGATGATTAACTATATTGATATGAAAGAAATACGGATAGGTCTCTATAAATCATTGAGCTTCGGCGTGATTGTAACATGGATCTGCTGCTACAAAGGATTTCACACGACCTACGGGGCCGAAGGAGTCAGTAAGGCAACTACGGAAGCTGTTGTCACCTCTTCCGTACTGGTCCTCGTCTGGGATTACTTTATCACCTCGGTTATGTTTTAAGTATGATAGAAGTTATTGATCTTCATAAGTCGCTCAACGGAGCTCAGGTCCTTAAAGGTATCAACGTAAGGGTGGATAAAGGGGAAATCCTTGCCATCATGGGCAAAAGCGGCCATGGCAAATCCGTCTTCCTGAAACATATTGTCGGCATTATGAAACCGGA
>DNUI01000206.1:4845-9442 GCA_003508565.1 Syntrophaceae bacterium | reverse complement strand
CTCGCTGAACATGGTATATCTGCCGAATTGTCGGACGGCGAAGTTTCTCATCCCGATGTCGTGGAAATACATGACCGGCGCCTTGCTGATCTCTTTTCTGAGATTCCTGAAATAGGGTGTAATTCTCTGTATGATGAATGTCTTCTCCGCGTAGGCGATATAATTTTTCACAGTCTGGATCGATATGCCCAACGTGGAAGAAAGCTCATTGAAATTTATCATATTGCCTGTCTGCCCTGCCAGAAGCCGTATCATATTGCCAAACGCGTCTATTCGTTCCACTCTTAGAAGATAGGCAATGTCTTTCTCTATATAGCTGCGGTAAATCTCATCCATGATCTGCAATTTTTCCGCAAGGGTCTCTTCAAGGACGACCCTCGGATACCCGCCAAAGTTGAGGTATTCCATGAGGAGGTTCGCGGCTTCTGCTTTGCTGACCTGGAAGTAATCGTGAAGCCTGTCTTCATAAAGGTATCTGGTTTTGTAATTGATGAATTCTTTTAATGAGACGGTGCTTAATTCAAACATCCTTTTTCTGCCGGTGAGGGATTCATGCACCTTCTCCTTCAATTCGACGCTGCCTGAACCGGAGATGATAAATTTATATGGTGTTTGCAGGTCGTAGATGCCTTTGAGGAAGAGCCTGGCGTTTTCTTTTCTCTGTATCTCATCAAGAAAAACATACCCTTTACTTTTTCCGAACTCCAGCCTGATCCTGTCAAGAAGCGCCGTTTGGGACTGAAAATGGGGGAAGTCGCGTTCGAAATCAAGGCTCAGAAAAAGGGTCTTTTCGCCTTTCTTGTCCAGATAGTCCTGAAGTTGGAGCATCATGGTAGTTTTGCCGGCCTGGCGGGGGCCGACAATGAGAGACATCTCTTTCTTCGGCAGGTGTGCGTGTAAATCATTAAACAGGTATCTTTTTATAGGCATGGTATATTATAAATACGAGAATATTGAAAGTCAACATAATATATAATCGCAAACACACCTATGGTTCCTATTATGTATCAGATCTTATGGCATCTCGCCGAGGCATACGGAAAAACCTTCGTGAATCAAGCGGTATCCTCTGAAAATAGAAACCTTATGTCATTATGCGAATAAATGGATTTTGATTTGTTATAATTATAGACATTTCGCGTTTATAGATATGAGGTCTTGCTGGATGCCCCAAAAGAATCTATTAAAAAAGGAACCTATGATCTTTTCGACAAGGGCGGGTAAGAAAAATCAGAAAAATTGCTCCGAAACAGTTCCTTGCAATACTTATTGCTGCAGTTGGCAAGAAAGGATAAAAAATAATAAATGAAAGACAAAGATGAACAAATTTGGAAAATCTATAAGGAAGGAGGGGGACTTTCAATCCTCACATCTCGCACCACATCCATTTATATCAGTATTAATATTCCAGGCTGACCTACATGAATCTGGTGGATACTGTCGACTTTAGAGTTCCCCAAATTGTTATCAATATTAAAAAAGTGGGGAGAGGATGGGAAGAGAAATACCAGACAAAGAAAAAGCAGTTAACTTCAAATTGGTTAACAAATTGATTTTATTGACGAACTATGGAATAATTGAACTGTCGACCTACGGATTATCAGTATTACACTCCAAGCTTTTTAATTATCCTAAAATTTGTAAATATCTAATATACATAAACTATTCCAAATCTATACTTTTGAATAATTCAGCAATTTTTGGTTTGCCAGGTTTAGATTTCACACCCAAATTCACACCCAGATCAAAAAGTGATTAATCGATAAGTGGCTAACATGTTGATTTGATTGGTGCCCCCGGCGCGACTCGAACGCGCGGCACACGGATTAGGAATCCGTTGCTCTATCCGCCTGAGCTACGGGGGCACAGAGGTTGTATTTGAATGTTGGGATGAGGGGTTTACCATGATTTCGACAAGAGTGTCAACCCTTGTATTGCATGCTTAGGGCAAAAGATTACCACACGCACGGTGTATGCCCCGTTAGACTATAAATGTGTTTCGATAATGCACTCCGCGCAGAATTTCGATAACTGAAGATATTCAGCTGAAACGCCTTCGAGGGCTTCTTCCGGGATAAGGCCGATCAGTTCAGATTCCAAAATGGAAACATCATACTGGGATGCCTTATTCTTTACCGTATCAAAAACCTTTTTAAGAGGCGTGACCCTGTAATTGGTAAGGTTCATCGCTACCTGGACGATATTCCTGCTCTGTAAAGGAACGCCGATGGCTCTTACATATTGAAGCCCCCCGCCCGATTGTCTGATGGAGCAGGCGATCTCTTTTGCCACGTGAAGATCATCTGTGGCAAGGTTGATATTGAAGGCGATCAGCGGCTCTCTCGCTCCCACGGCTGTGGCGCCTCCCCGCGGGTTGAAAAAAGCCGGTCCTGCATCGGGAATCCATAGGGGATCTTCAAAATGCGTTCTTAACGCTTCATATTCGCCTTTTCTGACGTCAGGCAGTTCCCTTCTTCGGGGATCAAGGGCAGCCTCGCCGTAAAAGTATACGGGAATTTTATTTTTCTCTCCAAAAGCACGGCCAAACCGGTGTGCCACATCCACGGCGTGTTTCATGGTCGCGCCTCTCAGGGGGACGAAGGGCACCACATCGACGGCACCGATCCGGGGATGGACTCCCCTGTGTTTTCGCATATCAATCAGATCGAGTGCCCATGCACAAACGGCTGCTGCTCCCCTCTCCACATCTTCAGGTCGCCCTATAAAAGTGAGAACAGTCCGGTTGTGGTCTGCGTCAATACAAACATCGAGGAGTTTCACGCCTTCAACTCCGGAAAGCATTGCCACGATACTCTCTATTTTTTTTCTGTCCCTGCCTTCACTGATATTGGGGACGCATTCGATGATTTTCATACACTGTGAGATTTAGGGCCTTGTAAAAGTAAAAAATGACCGGATATAACTTCTGTGAGTTCATCATACCTGGTGGATTGTCATCAGAGGCAGTTCGATACATGTCAGCTTGCCTCCGTACACGGCGCCTGTATCAAGACCGATTTTGTTCTTATTAATCAGGGGCGTGGTAAAAGAAAGGGGGGTGTGCCCGAAAACAACAATTTTTCCAAAGTCATAGGGTGAGTTGATGAACTGGTGCCGTATCCAGAGCAGATCATCTAAGTGTTGCCTTTCCATGGGGATACCGGGTCTTAGACCGGCATGGACGAATATATAGTTATCTGTGCTGTAAAATGTCTGAAGGGTAGTGAAGAATTCCATGTGATCATCAGGCACGGTGAGGTGTTTTTTCCCCGCGCCGGTAATGCCATAGGATACTAATGTGTTTGTTCCCCCATTATGCATGAAGAGATCTTCATCCCTGCCTTCAAGGTAGTAGTTGAGAAACATCTGTTCGTGATTGCCCAACAGGCAGACAACATTTTTAATTCTTTTTCTGATATCAAGAATCGTGTTGACAACCCCTTTAGAATCAAGACCCCTGTCGATATAGTCTCCGATGAAGACGAGAGTGTCATTCTCGGCATTTATATCAAGCGTGTCCATCATGTTATCGAGATGGGAGATACAACCATGAATATCCCCTATGGCAAATATCTTTTCCATTCAGAAGCTTCCTGTTCTATACATTACGTCGAATCCTGTTCAAAGAGGGCATTTACAAATTCTTCACTTTTGAAGTTTTTCAAGTCGTCCAGCCCCTCTCCGATGCCGATATAACGGATGGGAATATTAAGTTCCCTCGCGATTCCTATGATTACTCCCCCCTTTGCTGTTCCATCCAGTTTCGTTAATATAAGCCCCGAGACGCCGATCTCATCATGAAACATTTTTGCCTGGACAACGGCATTTTGTCCGGTCGTGGCATCAAGAACAAGGAGCGTCTCATGCGGAGCGCCGGGCAGTTCCCTTCCCATGATACGCTTCATTTTCTTAAGCTCCTCCATAAGGTTCACCTTCGTGTGAAGTCTGCCGGCTGTGTCAATAATTACAACATTGGCCCCTTTAGATTTTGCGGCGAGAATGGCATCGAAGACGATGGCAGAGGGGTCTGCACCAGTCTTCTGTTTTATCAGAGGAACATCCACCCTCTTGCTCCAGATTTCCAGTTGTTCGATTGCTGCTGCCCGGAATGTGTCGGCGGCGGCGAGCATAACAGACATGCCGTTATTTTTCAGGTTGTGTGCCAGTTTCCCTATGGTTGTGGTTTTGCCTGTCCCGTTAACTCCCACGACCATAATGGTAAAAAGCCCGTTTTGCGGTATCTGTAAAGGGGCCTCACTTTTTCTCAGGGTTTCCGCGATGGTGTCCTGCAGGACTTTTTTAAGCAGTTCCGCGTCCCCCAGTTCTTTCCTTTTCACCTGGTCTTTCATTTTTTCAATAAGCTCGTAAGTAAAGGCGGGGCCGACATCAGCCATTATGAGTGTTTCCTCCAGTTCTTCAAAAAGATTCTGGTCGATAACTCTCTTACCTAAAAGGACTTCATCGATGTTCTTGACGAAAGCCTTCCTTGTGCGGGCAATCCCTGCCTTTAATTTTTCAAAAAAACCCTTGTTCTCGGTGTCATTTGCCATGTTCAGATCCATTCTATGCCTTGATTTATACCAACTTATCTCCACAT
>DNUI01000206.1:0-4769 GCA_003508565.1 Syntrophaceae bacterium | reverse complement strand
GAATGATGCCTGCGAGGGGTTAGTTCAGCGACACGGAAACCATGGTGGAAATGCCCTGTTTCTGCATGGTAACGCCGAATAGATATTCAGCAGCCTCCATGGTCCTTTTGTTGTGGGTAACCATGACTATCTGAGAACCTGCGGAGATATCTTTCACAAGATTGCTGAAGAGGGATATATTCGCGTCGTCAAGGGCGGCGTCTACCTCATCCATTACCAGAAAAGGAACAGGTCGATATGTCAGAATGGCGAAAATCAGCGCAACGGCCGCAAGGGCCTTTTCACCACCCGATAACAGGCTGATGCTCTGCGCGCGCTTGCCGGGAATCAGAATATCAATATCAACGCCTGTTTCCAGCAGGTCTGTTTCATCAGTCAGCCTCAGCTCGCCTTTGCCGCCGGGGAAGATTCTGGCAAATACTTCTTTAAAACACTGATTGACCGCCTCAAATGTTTCTGCGAACCGCTTGCGGGATATGGCATTGATTTTTGTTATGGTCGTCTGGAGGGCCTCCAGAGCAGTATTAAGATCTGCAACCTGGTTTGAAAGGAAATCATAGCGCCCTTTCAGATCTTCATATTCATTGACTGCCAGCAGATTCACTTCCCCGAAATTTTCTACGAACTGCCTGTCTTTGTGAAGCTTCTTGCTTAGTTCCTGTATGTATCCTTCTTCAAAGCGTTGAAAATCGCTTACTAACGTCTCCAAATCCACGTAGTATTTATCCTCAATACCTTTCCTTAAGCTATCCATCTGATAGCAGAACTCGCGATACTCCATCTCCAGTTCCGAAGATTCTTTTATGATTTGGTCGAGAGTTTTCTTGACGTCTCTCAGATTTATCTCCCCGTTTCTCAACAAAGATTCTTTTTCCTGCTGTAAAATCTTTATTTCTGAAAGGGTACCTTCCACGTTTTCATGCTCGGAGTAACGTTGTTCGAGGAAATCCTGTTCGGCCGAGATTTGATTGGTAACCTGCTCAACTTCATGATCGCTCTGTGCGAGCTCCCTGGTTCTCACTTCGATTTCATGGGCCGTGTTTTCCTTGTCCGTTTCCAATCTCTCTATGGTCTTGAGATCAGCGGCTCTCTTTTCTTCAAGAGATGCCAGAAGAACTTTTTCCCGCGTCAGGCTTTCTTCCTGTTCTTCTGCCGTCATTTTCAGCCCTTCGTACTTTTCCTGGAGGAAAGAGATGGATTGGTTGTATGTGTGCTCTTTCGTTTCCGCGGAAACGATATCTCCTTTTATAGTGTCAATTTCTTCCAGAATGCCCGCTTCTTCTGACTGGAGGTTTTCATAACTGAAATCGAGTATTTTTATTCTCTGCTCGATCCCTTGTATTTCACCCTCACATCTCTCCCGGTCTTTTTGCGTGCCATGGACCTGAAGCTCAAGGGTATGGATTTCCGATCTTAACTCCAGCAATTCTCCTTCCCATTGCTGGATGAGAGATACTGTCTCTTTTTTCTTTTTCGTTTCTTCTGCAAGCCACACGTGTAGCTGATTTACTTCTTCCTCCAACTCGGCAATCTCCCGCTTGTTGCGGAGGTGACTTTTTTCACCGTTCGTCTTGCTCCCACCGGTTACCACTCCGTGCGGGTTTATAATATCTCCTTCCGACGTAACGAATGTGCCTCGGAACCCGTTGCGCTCCCAGAGAGAAATTCCGCTCATCAGGGTTGGTATCAATAAGACGTCTCCGAGCAAATAATCGGCTATTTTTTCGAAGCCCCGTTGTACGTTCACCATGTCGATAAGCCTGACTGTTTCCTTGAGGTGTTCTGCTTCAGTGCCTGAATTATGATTCCTCACTTCGAGGGGAACAAAGCTGCCCCTCCCCAGAGATGAATTCTTCAGGTAGTCAATAGCGTGTACGCCGTCTTTCTGGCTTCTCACCACGATATACTGAAGCTTTTCTCCCAGGACAGATTCGACGGCTGTTTCGTACTGTTCCGGAACATCGATAATATCTGCAACCAATCCAAGGAAGGTCTCATGGGGCAGAATATCGGATCGATCCGATTTCTTCGCTTTCATAAGGGACTTCGTACCCTCGCTGCACAAGGCATAGCTTTCCTGCAGCTCTTGCAAGGATGAAAGACGCGACGCCTTTCTCCCCGTCTCGTCCTTTTTTTCCGAGATATGTTCGTCAATCAGTTCCAGGTCATATTTCGCCTGTTCATACTCCTGAGAAACAAGTCTTTCCCTTTCTGCCAGCTGATCGAGCGTTTCTTCGTCTTTTTGTAAGTCCGACTTCAGATGGTCACGTGTACGGTGGCTCGCAGCAAGCCTTTCCCTGTTTTCATTTATTTCTCTGACGTCTCTCTCTTTTCGTTTCCTGATATCTTCAACGCTCTTGGCGAGGCTCAGCAGAGAATTTTTCGCTTTCGCCTTTTCCGTCACAATGTCGATTAATTCAACCTTCTTTTCTTCCAGTTCTGTGTGTAAGGATTTTGCCGTTCCTTTGAGCTCTTCGAGGGTCATCTGGTTTTTCCGTACACTATTGCTTACATTCTGGATTTTCTCAGCGGATTCGCCGGCCCTTACGGCAAGAGTTTCTGTCTCTTTCGATAGATTCTCCTGCTTGATATGGAGCAATTCGATTTCGGAGATGTTTTTCTGTTTTTGCGCAGCAATGTCTTTTATTTTATCCTTGTGGTATTGAATACCTTGTTCCTTGCTGTTGATCGAGTTTTTGATTTCATAGAGTTTTGTCTGGTGCTCCGAAATGGATTCCTCTTTTTCAAGGACCTCTGCCTTAAGCCCTTCAATGGAGGCCTCGAATTCCTGTAGGTGAGATTTGACTTCCAGTTCTCTTTCACTCAAAGAACCGCGCTTTTTCTCCTGCGTTTCCTTCTGTTCGGATAAACCTGTGTATGTTTGCAGTGCCAGCGTCAATTCTGCTTCTTTGATGTCCTTCTTCAGGGCTTTATACTGTTCCGCCCTTTTGGCCTGCCGCGATACGGCATTGAGCTGAGATTTTACCTCCCTGATAATATCATTCAATCGGAGTATGTTTTGTCTCGTAGCTTCCATTTTCCGGGAAGCCGCCTCTTTCCTGATTTTATATTTTGAAATTCCTGCAGCGTCTTCGATAAAGTGTCTTCGTTCTTCCGGTTTTGCCTCAACGAGATCGGCAATGCTGTTCTGTTCTACGACGGAATATGTTCTGGTTCCCAGCCCCGTACTCAGGAAAAAATCCCTCACGTCGAGCAGCCTGCAGGGGACCTTGTTGATGGTGTACTCACTTTCGCCTTCCCGGAAGAGTTTCCGTGAAATCATAACCTCGCTGCACTCGGCGTACGCCCCGGGGAACGGTCTCCCGTTACTTTCTAAGGTTATTGACACTTCTGCCATGCCGACGGGAGCGGCGTTTTCTGCGCCATGAAAGATGACGTCGTCCATCTTTTTCCCGCGCAACGCCTTCACCCTCTGTTCACCCATGACCCAACGGATCGCATCGACAATATTGCTCTTTCCGCATCCATTGGGACCGACAATGGCGGAGATCCCGTGAGAAAAATCGACGACAATCCTGTCCCGGAAAGATTTAAACCCGGCTATTTCCAGTTTCTTCAATCTCATTCTATGCAAACCTGCAGAAAATAATCTTTCTGAATGCTAACAAAAGAAATGCTCATTGTAAAGAAAAATACCACTAAATGTAGTTAAAATATTTCGACCACAATATATAGTATAAACAGCGCTACCTCTCTCAAAATGCTTTCTTCGTGCGGACAAACATGGTAGAAAATACGATACATCTCCAAATAAGCTACTATTTTCTAACCCTTTTTACAACGTAATTGCAGAAGAACCGAACAGGATAGTATCATGGATGAGGACAAATGGGAAACAGCCTATACGGCATCAGGCATAACCAATGCGAATATTGTTGTGGGAAGACTCGAAACTGAAGGTATACCCACCAGGCTGAAATATGAAGCGGTGGGAGCCATTTATGCAATCACGATTGATGGTCTCGGGGAAGTAGCTGTCCTCGTGCCTGTGAACTATCTTGAAAAGGCACGGGAAGTCCTGTCACAAACGTATGATGATCAGGATATGGATTGGGAGAGCTCGTGACGCGTTGGGGATGTCATCGGAAACACGGTGAAAAATTTTTCCTCAAAAGGCAGAAATTCCGGGTAGAGAATAACCGGAAAAATTTTTGTGCGTAGAGGGAAACGCGTAAGACGCGCTTTATCAATGAAACATCATTCCAAAGTTGTTAGAATATTCCGTCAAGAGTGGTTCCGCAGCGGGGGCACGTTGTCCCTTTGAGAGTAAGTTTTTTGATATAAAATCCGTAACGGTCTATGAGATGCTCCCCGCAGTGTGAGCATGTGGTATCTTCACCCTCATCTCCCGGCACGTTGCCGCTGTAGACGTATTTCAAACCGCTTGCCTTTCCGATTTCGGCGGCCCTGTGGATGGCAGCGACGGGTGTCGGCGATAATGTGGTCATTTTGTATTGAGGGTGAAACCGGCTGATATGCCACGGTGTTTCCGCTCCCAGGGAACAGATAAATTCGGCAATGTGCCGGAGCTCATCGTCACTGTCATTTAAGGTGGGGATCAAAAGGGTCGTCACCTCAACCCAGATACCCAACGCTTTCATCTTTCTCAGGCTTTTCAGAACGGGCTCCAGGCGCGCCCCGCATCTTTTCCTGTAAAAATCATCGCTGAATGACTTCAAGTCCACATTTGCCGCGTGGAGGCATGGTGATATCGTCTCGAGTGCTTCTTCCGTCATGAACCCATTCGT
>DNUI01000125.1 GCA_003508565.1 Syntrophaceae bacterium | reverse complement strand
ATTTTCTTCCGTTTTCTTCCATTGGTAAGGCATTCCCAGAACCACATCAATATGTTCCATAACGCCATAGGTAAGGGTCGCCCTTGCCTCGTATTCCCAGCTTTTGGCACTTATATGAACGCCTGAATCATCATGCGAATCCATCTTGTCATAACTTGCCTGACCGCATAGCTCGAAGAGAGATTTTCCCCTCCCCTGTGTTCCTGTATCATCGGTAATGAGGGGATATGCCGCGTAACTTGTCGTTACAAAAAGTCCCTGTACAATGACCAGAACAAACAACATTATTCCCAAATACTTCATAGAATGACGAAGTGCAGGACGCATTTTCATGATTGTCCTCCTAAATTGTTTTTTTATTTTACGATAATGGTGCACCATGATTTGATTCCGCTCATACACGTACCTATGTATACCCGTGGGACAGTTTCCTCGCCTGTTCTACGGAGAGGTTTGATAAAACATTACACTCATGCAATCTGATTTTTTTTATTCAAATCATCGTGCTTCCGGTCGTGGCGGTGTGTAAGATAATGAGAATGGATATGAATGTGGGCCTGGTTTCCATGGTAATGCATATGCTCATGGATGAGATTGACCTTCAACAGCAGCTTTTCATCCTGCAATATTTCTTCAGCGGTCCCGATTTTCTCCACACGATGATCCTCGGAAAGGACGGCAACCCGGCACTGCAGTTCACTGATGAGCGAAAGGTCATGGGTGGCAATGACGAGGGTTTTTCCTGCCTCATTAAGGAAAATCATCAGCTCTATCAAAAAGCTTCTTGTTTTGGGGTCGAGGCCGCTCATGGGCTCGTCGAGGAGCAGCACCCCGGGGTTCATGGTAAGAATAGAGCCGATGGCTACTCTCTTTTTCTCCCCTCCCGACAGCATATAGGAAGGCCGATCCTGCAGATGAGAGATCTCCAGCATTTCCAAGACGCCTTTTGTCCTCTCATGAGCTTCGTCGTCGGACAATCCCAGCTGCAGCGGGCCAAACATCAGTTCATCAAAAACAGAAGGGCAAAACAGGTGGACATCGGAATCCTGGAAGACGTATCCGACACTGCTTCTGTACAGCCTCATAAACGCCCTGTTTTTAAGCGACTCTTCGGTAATTCCCTCTCCCTGGAAGTAAACCTTTCCGCTTTCGGGATAAAGCAAGCCGTTCATAACTTTGAGAAGGGTCGATTTTCCGCTGCCATTCGCACCGATCACGGCAAATTTTTCGCCCTCGGAGAGACTTATGCTTACACATGAAAGGGCAGGTATCTTTTCGTAATAACTGTAGCTCACATCATCGACTCGTAGAATATGTTCCACAAAAAATCCTCATAACCATAAAAAAACAATCCCGGTCAACAGGAAGAAACAGCCTGCATATCCGTCCATTCTGGTCAAGGCTCCGAAATCAGAAAACTTGACTTCTTCAGTAAAGCCCCTTGCCACCATAGCTCTGAACACCTCATCATACCTTGCCCTTGCCTTTCTGAATATAAAGGCAATTCTTCCGGCGATCCACATTCTGGCTTCGTGGTTCTTTACCGCTCCCACCAGCCTGCTTTTCCTTGCCAGGTACATGTTTTCCAGTGTTTTCGCGAAAATAAAGATATATTTATAAGAAAGCGTGATAATGAAGAGAAATGTGCCGGGAACCCGAAAGATCTGGAGGGCCTTCATTATTTTATGAAAAGGGGTCGTATGAATGACAAGAAGGGAGATGGTGAGTGAATTCATCACTCTCAAGCAGAGCATTACGACTCCTTCTATCCCCTGCCTGGTGAGGCCTATCTCACGCGGGATATGGTAGATCCAGAAATCATATGCCTGTGCTAACGTAGCAACGGGAACAATCACCTCACCCGACGTTACTACATTGAAGGCTGAAGGAAAGGCGATACAAAAACCGAAAAAAAACGTCAACCCGATTATCTTTCTGTAAAACCGCCAGAAATCTACGTGGGATAAGGCAACCATCAGCGCCATGAAGAGCGCTATAATCACTTCCGGAAATATGTCCCTTTTCAAACTGACAATTATGACAAAGAATACCAGGAATAACACCTTCAGACGAGGATCAAGGCTTCGGAAAAATCCCTTCCCTGTTTCCTGCCCCACGTTCATGAAGCCTGCCGTAATAATCTCCGAGAGATGCCTTAGCCCTTTTTCTAAATAGGAAGATCTTGGTGTGCCCCGTTCATGTGTAACCCTCATCTGAGGATGCTGAGAAAGAAGAAATGATGGAATCTTATTTTTCATTTTTAAACAGAAGTTTCGATATTACTACGATGACGAGAGAAGCCAGTATAATCCCTATGAGTCCCGACACAATATAGGAAAAAATTTTGACGGAAAGCAATGCCCCTTCCCCCCCGAAGTTGTAGTCCGGTATGGGCGCCGCCCAAATGTCTGCCGTTTTTTTCAGTCCTTCCGGGACATATCCCAAAAGCTTTTCCAGGGTGTCAATATCCCATTCACCCCAGGCATCTTCAGCGCCGAATTTGTCCGGCAGGATGATGCCCAAAGGGGACAGCAGGGCCATTATAAACAGCCCCAGCCAGAGTTTCTTCTCAAACCTTTTCACAGGACACCTTCCTCATACTGTAAATAAGCGTCGGTTCATGCTTGAGAAAATACCTCATGAGCATAACCGTCACCACACCCTCTATGATACTGAACAGGAGCAAATGTTCTATCGCCATCGCCGGTATGGCGATAGACAGGGGATAGGGCGCATACAGGGGTCTGCCGTCAGGACCGGACGCGATGAGGGGCTGGATACCGAACATAAGGGCGGCAGAGAGGGCGGCCGCCGTAAGCCCGATATAGCCGGAAAGAAAGGCTGCCGTAATAAACCTCGGTCCTCCCTGGGAGGAACCTTTCATTATATTGAACGTCCAGAAAGCGACAAAGGGCATGACGATAGCCATATTGAAACAATTCGCGCCGATTGCCGTAATGCCGCCATCACCAAAGACGAAGGCCTGGATGATCAAGACTACGGAGACGGCAACGACTGCCGTCCAGGGACCCAGAAGGAGGGCAATAATTCCCGCGCCGACTGCATGACCCGTTGTCCCCCCGGGTATTGGCACATTAAACATCTGAACAAGAAAAGAAAATGCTGCTGCCATGGCCAGATAGGGAATCTGCTTGGCGGACACCTCTTTTTTAATATTTTTTAGGGCTATTCCCCAGAAGGCTATCGATACCCCGTAGAGGGGGATATATGTCTGGGGACTGAGATACCCGTCAGGGATATGCATACCATGCTCCGGAATGAATCAGTAATATTATTATTAATATCGTGCTACCTGCATGCAAAAAAATAATCGGGTGTTATGTTTTAAACATCAGTAACACATACGGACACATTGCTCAAGTGAAGAATGTAACATAATAAAACGCGTGCCCGCGTGCTGTTATGTCATTGCGAGGAACGCCAGCGATGAGGGAATTATACATATTGTCAATATGTTGCCAGATAGCTTCACTTTCTCTCACGTTACACTCATGGTTTCAATTCACCGCGATGAGAGCACACTGTGCAATGGTCCATAATGTATTTCTACTTCAGCTTTTCCAATTCCCTGATGATGTTTTCAAATTGAGGTCTCTTATTGATATCATGAACGTCTATGTAACGGATAATTCCCTTTTTATCGATGATAAAAAGCGCCCGTTCGGATGTCCCATCGGAACGCAATACCCCATATTTTTCTGCTACGCCGCCGTGCGGCCAAAAGTCGGAAAGGACAGGAAACCACAAATTTCCCATCTGGTTTGTCCAGGAAAACAGCGTGGGGATGTTATCCACCGTGATTCCCAGTAATACGGCGTCGTATTGATCAAACATATCCTTCACGATATTATAGCCCGGCCACTGGTCTGAACACACCGGTGTCCACGCCGCAGGGACGAAGGAAATGACAACGTTCTTTTTGCCCAGGTATTGTTTTAAAGATACCGTATCGCCCGATACCGCCTTCAGGGTAAAATCGGGAGCAGGATTCCCAACCTTGACCTTCAGAACACTGTCTGTCGGTTTAAGGGTTCCCGTGCTATAGACATTATTTTTATACGCGTCCGAGAGAGAGTACACGGTCGGAACAAACGGAAAAGTAAAGACAACTGTACCCATCAACAAAACTATCAACACATATTTGGCATATCTTTTCATAATAATCCTCCTATTGCAGTCCGGACAATCTCATCATTGTCACCAGAAACTGATCTACGTCTTTCATTTCACCAAGCACAGAATAGATGACCTTATGAGTGCCATCCGGGTTCATTTTCACACCGATGAAGTATGGCGTATTCACTTCACCGACCATCTTATGGATACTATAATCCGCATCGGCGAAGAGGGGAAAGGGCACACTGTATT
>DNUI01000139.1 GCA_003508565.1 Syntrophaceae bacterium | reverse complement strand
GCGGAAGCGGGTTCATACGGAAAGGACACCCGGGGCTTGATCAGGCAGCACCAGTTTAACAAGGTAGAGCTCGTCAAATTCACCACGCCGGAGAGCTCCTACGAGGAACTGGAAAAGTTAACCATCAATGCCGAGGAGATTTTGAAAAGACTGAACATTCATTACAGGACGGTCTGCCTCTGTACGGGAGATATGGGGTTTTCTTCCGCCAAGACCTATGACATTGAGGTATGGCTTCCCGGTCAGGATACGTATAGAGAGATATCCTCATGCAGTAATTTTGAAGATTTCCAGGCACGCAGGGCATCTATACGTTTCCGCCGCGAGGGCAGTGGTAAAGTGGAGTTTGTCCACACTCTTAACGGCTCCGGGCTGGCTGCGGGAAGAACCGTCGTAGCGGTTCTGGAAAATTTTCAGCAGTCAGATGGAAGCGTGATAATTCCGGAAGCCTTGAGACCGTATATGAAAGGAATTGACAGGATTTCACCTGCGGGTTAATAAGAAGGGTAATTCTGTAAGGAACGTCATCACGGAGGGGTGGCCGAGTGGTCGATGGCGGCGGTCTTGAAAACCGTTAACCGAAAGGTTCACAGGTTCGAATCCTGTTCCCTCCGCCAGACAAGAAGAAAGAATACCCCGGCCGTTTTTCTGAATAGGGAAAACGGAGGGGATCTCTAAAAATAAAGGGTCGGCCGCACACGGAGAGATGCCAGAGAGGCCGAATGGGTTCGCCTGCTAAGCGAATGTATGCCCTTAAAAGGTGTACCGGGGGTTCGAATCCCCCTCTCTCCGCCATGTATACATGGAGCGCCCATAGCTCAGCTGGATAGAGCGTTGGACTACGAATCCAAAGGTCGCAGGTTCGACTCCTGCTGGGCGCGCCAATCAAATCAAGGAGTTACAGATTTTAGTCCGTAACTCCTTCATCTTTTTGCTACCCTGTTGCTACTTCAAGTAAATCTTCATGGTGAATCAGGATGAGTTGCACTATCACCCATGATTGCATCTTGTGTACACATACGAATTCAAGATCTGGCCTCGACACCAAAATAGAAATAAAACACCTTTTGATAATGGGGAGTCGGAATTGAGGTCTGATTCCCTATTTTTTATTGAAGTCGAGATTCGGGGTCAGTAGGCTTGTATAGCAGCTTTCTTTATTCTATACGTAATACGTTTTTTCTTAGAACATGAAAGAAAATCTGTATGCTGAATAGTATTTATGGAGACGGTGTCGTACCGCATAACGAATACCAGACCAGAAGATATGATCCCCAGCAAAGGACTAATGCAACGATCTGGACTGGTCCTTGCGGCATTTTTGTCAGAGTCACTTTCTCTCCAGTCCTGATTTCCCAAAGGAGGTCAGGTATGCGTGAAACCATGATGATTGCACCAGCTACAGCCAGCCAGACATTCCAAAGGTGAAAAAGTGCGTAAAGATATATCGCAGTGGCGAGAATACTGAGAATAGTCATTGCCATGTTGGTGCCGCCCATGCGTCGAGCTTCATGACGGATAACTTCGGCCACGCGATCTGTTGGCGCATCCACGGAAGGAGGTGACCAGACAAAGCCGCGCACAATAAGCCCAATCAGATTTGTGCCAACGAACAACAGAACTACCGATGCAACGATGGTCTTTAGGATGCAGAGCATTATGGTGTCTCTTGGCCACGTCTAACAATAATTAGATTGATCCACATAAAACGCCATTAAATATTATAGAATTAAACATACACCTTTGCAATGAGGTCTGTCAAATATTGATAAAAGGAAGACACAAATACCACGGCATCATGAAAAGACACGCTCAAAAAACTGCACCCTTCAACCCGTTATCATTGATCCGGCCAAAGCAGCCTATGTGTAGACAAGTGTTTGAAAGTCCATAGTATTTATCTTTCTTGCACCTAAAACAGGGAAAAGGTAACCCATAGCAAGTTCATCGGACCTGTTTTCCCAAATCTCCTACTATTTTTCCGCGATAACTTTTTTACAAAGGTAGATCGTCACAATGCACGCATCCATTCGGGCTTGAGGCCAATTTCTCCCCGCAAAGCCGCATCTATCAAATCCAAAGCTCTTTGCTTGCCACTCGGTAGCTTTGCCTTAACTGGCAGGTAATTGGAGGCATGGTTCGAGAAAAAATATCCTCTGGTCAAATTCGTACAGGAGATCATTTCCCTCAATTCCCTGAGCAATCCCGCTTCATCGGGTAGTTCGAACATCCCGTTTTCACAATCACGATAAAGGGGTGTCCCTGGAATGAGCATCACCGTCAGAGCCCCGACAAAATCGGGGTCCATGGCGCTTAACAACTCGCCCGTCGCGCGGGCATGACGAAGTGATTTCTCACGGCCGCCAATACCTAAAAGAACCGTGGCCGACAACTGGATACCCGCCTCCTTAACCCTGCGTCCCATTTCGATGCATGTCGCAGCAGCAGAACCTTTATGGATCGCATTTCTGATTTCATCATCGCCAGTCTCGACGCCTAAATACAGAATGCCGAGATTATTTTGATGCAAGATCTTCAGTTCTTCCAGGGATTTCAATTTGATGCTTTTGACGTTCGCATAGGCCCCAATCCGTTTGACCCTCGGCAGGTGTTCTTTGATGTTTTCCAGTATCCAGACCAACCTCTGCTGGGGAATAATCAGGGCATCGCCATCCATCAAGAACAAGCGATCCTCTCGCTGCATATGTCGAGATGCAAAAAGGATGTCGCTGAGAATAATCTTGTCATCCTTGATCTTGAAGCGCTTGTCCGGATAAGAACCGCAAAACGTGCATTTGTTATGTGAGCAGCCCAGTGTGACCTGCAAAAGGATGCTGTCAGCCTCACTGGGCGGTCTGATGCAATACCCTTCATAATGCATCCCTTCATCTTCAGGAATACTATTCATTGACTATCTCATTTCTATTTCTCTTTGTATTGAGCAGGATTGAAACCATTAAAAATTTTGCACAGTTTTATGTATGCCTGTGGATCGATCAATTTCAGGCTTTTGGGAAGGCCCTTTGTTGAGATCTTAATATTATTAACAGTAATTTGTCCGTGATCTTTCTTCGATACACTCAATCAATAAAAAGTCAAGGTGATTTTCTTGATTACCGATCGAAAGGAAGTATGTCCGTTAAAATTACTGGATGTTCTGTTATCGGAAGGCAGCCGCAGGCTGCATGTGTGGAGAATAAGCTGTCACGGAGTAGCATGTTTCATCTCGTATTCAACGAACAGCTCTGACAATACAACCGTGACTTTGTATTTGCCATACTCAACTCCAACCGCCTGCAATTCCCCTTTTCCCTTGACAGAACCACTCCGCCCTTCTAATGTCACAATCAGACAATTTATCATATAGAGCAAAAGGATGGACAGCCATGACCCGGTGCGGCGGAAAGAACAGAGAGCATGAGCATGTGCGATAGTGGAGTCGAAAACATCTCCGGAAACTCCCCTGAAGACAATCACCCTAGCCGCTTCAGCAGCAAGGGCAGGTTCTGTTTCCGGAAACTGCTGCTTCTGTTGTTGCTCCTGCTGTTACCCGTTTCCTCCGTAGCCGAAAACCTTACCTGCAACCGCC
>DNUI01000077.1 GCA_003508565.1 Syntrophaceae bacterium | reverse complement strand
TGCTATGGCGATCATGGGAGGGTTGGAGTTCACTCTTGACACCCAGCCTACAGCCATAAAATTCGCCCGTCCATCGACAATGGCGCCTGCCAGAACCATGGGCATGGGATACACAAAAGAATTTTTATCAATTGTAATCTTATCCATCACTACGTCCCTCCTTGTTTTACAACCATTTTTCAATCAGTTTCACACCATTCCAGCCAGCGTGAATGGCCGCTGCAATTCGCTAAATGCCGATGGGTTTTCACTCCACCGGTGTACGAAAGCAGTTCAATCCGGGGATAGTTATATTTCTCCGATAAGGCAATAGAAATACAGCAGACATCCCGTTTGAATCCGTAATCCCTGATGAGATTGTCCAGGCCATCGCGTGTCTCCGGCAACATCTGATTGCTTACGAAGGTATGAAAGAGGCAAAGAACCGAGTCCTTCGGCACTATCTCCATAATCCCGGGCAAGACCTCAAGGGCGTCGCCTTTACGCAAATCCGGCGGGCTGTTCCTTGCGATCTCAATGGCGCGATGAAGAATATCAAAACGGCCCGCGTGTTCAGGCCAGATAAAAGACCGGAGCCAGTTGGTTGCCGATGCATCCCGTATATCTATGGGATTCAGGTCGATGCCGACACGTGAGGCTATCTGCGGAAATGTATCCGGAAAGGGAGGCTTTTTATCTCCCCGCAACCTACATGTCAAGCGGAGTGATGATGCCCCGTTTCCATAGAAGAGTCTGTTTCCGTAATCATACCCGTAGTGATCCCAGAAGAGGTTAAGCCCAGCGCTGGCGCCTATTTCCACAAGCGCAAGGGGCAGCCCTTTCGCCTTCCGGGAGGCGATGCCGAACGCGGGGAGCAGGCAGGCGCACCTTCGAACCTCATTCGTCTGTACGTGATGCGTGGTGATGAGATTTTCGATTTCATCCCTATGGTGAAAACAAAAATCGCGGAAAACAGGATACAAATCGGCAGCAACACACGCTTCAGGATGTATGTCGGGATAAAACGCTGCCAGCGGGTGGTCTGCACCATCAAGCAACAGGTAATGAACCGCCGCCAGAAAAATCATCGGAACGGGTTTTGAAATGGCTCGTGACGCAAGAGTGAGGAGTTCCTGGTCTGTGCTCACGCCGACCGCCAATGCTTCATACAGCGGTGAAGATCCATGAAACTCATGGGCAGCACTGCGGGCAAATGTCTCTGCAATCTCTTCTGATTGTCGCATCACAGCGGGCATGTATCACTCTCTCAATCGCTGTTCTATTGCTTGCTAACATAAGATAAATGCAGTATACACGTCAACCAGAATGGTGAATAAAAATCACCGAAAATGATAAAATCTCAGTGGTTGAAACGAAATGGGTGTGAAACGACATGGCGATAAAAGGTGATCAGGAAATTTCTTTTAAGGTTGAAAAGCGCTCCACTCCCGAGTTCTTGTACAAGTATTGCAGACTGAACGAAGACAACAGAGAATGGATAGAGCGGATTTTCAGGCACAACGAACTGTATTTTTCTTCTCCACCGCAGTTCAACAATCCTTTCGACTGCCGGGTTCAGGCATCTATCAATGCCACTGATGATGACTGGGAGGAGTACCTGGACGGCATGTTGAAGGGCAAGCATCCCGATTGGGACTATGATGACCGTCAAATAATCGTGAGAGAGTTAATCAAAGAGGGGTGGATGAAAAATCCCGTCACACAGCAAAAAATAGTAGATGCCCTTCAGGAAGCGGTCAATAAAGTCGGTGTATATTGCCTGTCAGAGGTTTACGACGATATCCTCATGTGGTCTCATTACGCTGACGGCCATAGAGGCTTCTGTATGCAATTTCGCATCAAACCGGAAATGTATCCTTTTGGAAAGTTGCTGTTTAAAGTGGAATACGCATCAACATACCCGCAGATAACTATTTTGAGAGAACGTGAGGATCAGACGAGAAAAGCCCTTCTGACCAAAGCATATTTCTTGAAGCATGAAAAGGAGTGGCGAATTCTTGACCCAGACAATGGTCCGGGGATACGCGTATACCAAGCTGAGATGCTGGCAGGAATCATATTCGGCTGTGAAATGCCGCATGAAAGCAGGCAATTGATCCGGGAGTGGACAAAAGGCAGGGAAATTCCCCTGAAGTTTCATCAGACTGTAAAAAAAGAAACCGAATTCGGGTTGGATATAATACAAGCCATCGGGTGAGCTGAAGTAAGCGAAGCAACCTCGCAAAAAGCCCGAAAATGCACCCATTTGCCATTCCGGCAAAAGCCGGAATCCAGAGTAAATGTAATTATCGGAAAGAACTGGATTCCGGATCAAGTCCGGAACGACTAAGAGGGATGCAATGAGACCTATTAGGAATCTATCATCATTTCCTAACCTGAATACTCAACCGCCATCAGACCGCCTCAATCGTTGAGGGTGGTTTCGATGCTATGTTGTACGTGACGCTGACAATACCGGGCACTTCACTGATAATATCCCGGGCGAGTTTCTCAAGAATTTCAAACGAAAGCCGCGTCGGTGTCGCAATACGGGCATCAATGCTCTCCCAGCAGCGCACCTCGATCTGCTGGCCGAAATCGCGCTTGCCCTCCCGCATGCCCGTCACGCGGTCTTCATGCAGGATCGCCATGTACTGGAATGCACCGGTGTCCTTGAGCAATCTCTCAACGACGACGGTTGCCTTGCGGACGGTATCGATTCGCTCCGGCGTTACCTCACCGATTACGCGCGCCGAGAGCGCCGGACCGGGAAAGGGAATACGCGCGAAGAGTTCTGCCGTAAGCCCAAGCCCCTCTCCCACTTTTCTCACGCCGTCCTTTCGGAGCTGAACAAGGGGCTCAATAATGCGGTATCCGAATGCCTGTTGTGGGTCGATCCCGAGCTGCTCAAAGACATTATGCTGCCTCTTGATCCCCGCTACGGTTTCATCAACATCGGTCAGGATAGTCCCCTGGAGGAGATGTTTCGCCCCGCTCTCTTTGACAATCCGTCCAAATACCTTCTTATAGAAGGTCTGGGTTATGGCCTCGCGCTTCTCCTCCGGGTCTGTGATTCCTTTGAGCGCCGCAAAGAACTCTTTGCGCGCATCGACGATTTCGACGGTCACGCCGAACTTGCGAAAAAGGGCCGCTACCCGTTCCGGCTCCCCCTCCCGCATGAGGCCGTTTTCGACGAAGACGGTCTGCAGGCGATTTCCGAGGGCCCGATGTCCCAGCATGGTAACGGTGGATGAATCGACACCCCCCGAAAGCGCGTTGATTGCCGTTCCTTCGCCGACGGTGTCCCGTATTTCCGTGACCTTTTCATTGATAAAACGTTCCGTATTGAGCTCCTGCGCAGTAATTTCCTTGCTCATGCAATAACCTCCATGTATATGATAGTCTTTGAATGACGTGTAATGCTCCGGGCTGTGTTTGCTCTTGATGACTTTCCTGAGCTTTCTCTTTTTTTCATCTGAATCCTCCCTTTTTGCATTTCCTGATGCCCCGGCTGATTCTTGTATCTCTGTCAATCCGAGGTGCCAAAAGGCAACGAGAAACTTTGTCCGCTTACTTCAATGTAATGGCCTTCTCGGGACAGAGTTCCTGGCAGCAGAAACAACTGATGCATGTATCGGCATCCACCCTGGGAATGTTATCGTCTCCCATGGAAAGGGCCGACACCGCACACTGATCTATACAGGTGCCGCAGCCCGTGCACAAATCGGGATCGGCATGCGGACGCATGATTACACGATTGTGAATCAGCGTTTGAATGGCCTCATTGTGAAGCAGTACTTCGCCGCTGAAGGGAGGAAGTTTGAAATCAGGTAGGGGTTTTAACTCTCCAATAACTTCAATTGTACTCAGGTCATAGTCGCCCAGACCACACTCCCTTGCCTTTTGAAGGGTCCTCAGACGTCCCGGCTCGCATCCCATCATAGTTGCCACGACGGCATCCATTGCCACGGCATTGTCGGAGGCGAGGATCAAACCGATATCTCTAAGGTCAGGAGACGCGGGACCATTCCCCTCCATACCAACCACGGCATCCATAATGAACAAATCAGGTACCCGGAGGCGGAACACATCAACCAGTATCTCCTGGAAACGCACCGGACCGCCGGATTCCTTATGCAGCCAGGCTTTCTGGGCGCCGGGCAGAATTCCGTAACTGTTTTTAATCGCCCCGGTCATGACAGTGAGGCCATGAGTTTTGAATTTCGGCAGGCTGATAACGATATCGGCATCAAGTACGGCCCGAGAAACGTTGACCGTGGGAAGGAACGCGGGATTGAAGTCAACCTTCCGGGAATCGTTCCCGATGTTCTGGTAATAGCCTTTGGCCGCCTCTATCAACCCGGCACTCCGGAAACTCTCCTCGTTTGCCCCATAGTTGAAAAGGCCCGGATTGTCACCCACGATAATCGAGGCTGGTTTCATCGTCTCTACTTTTTCCACCACGGCGCGGAGTACCGCGGGGTTGGTCACGATGCCTTCTTCCGCCCGAGAGGACCGGAGAACATTCGGTTTTATCAATACTTTTTTCCCTTTCAGTTCCACCGGGAAAATTTCAAATGCCCGGTCTACCGCCTGACGGACGTTTTCATAGGTAGAAGGATGGATCATAACTTTTGACATGGCATCACCTCGTTCACGCGCGGTCCCTCCTGTTGTCCCTGGCTCCTGCGTATGTCCCCGGGGGAGTATAAAGAGGCCAAAGCGGCACGAATTATGATGTGAAAGGCAAATGATGTCAAGAATTTTTGGTTTGGGGAGTCTGGCTGGCAAGATGACACTTGGAGCTTAGTTTTCGATTTTCCTCAATATTCAGTTTCTGCAAGATCACCCTTGATAATCGGCGATAAATACATTATATCATACCAGAAATAACACGGTTCATATGCTGCTTCTTCAATATACGAGAGAACAGTGGTCTTTTTTTCTTAAGCACATCATCCCGGATTCTTCCGTATATAGCCTGTCCTCGTAAAAGCTGAGATACGGGGAAGGCGTATCACGCATGGAATGACTAAAAATCGTTGGAATACAGCAAGCTTCGGGATATTCAACCCGAAGATGAGTAAGAGGTGTATGAAATGAAAGTCAGTAGAGTCGGCAATATGAGGTACATGGACCGGTTTGCGGTCGAAAAGCTGGATATACCGGAAGAAATTCTCATGGAAAACGCCGGACTGGCATCGACATTTGTCTTGGAGCAAGAGATTGGTATTCGGGATAAAAAATTTATTGTGTTCTGCGGCATCGGCAACAACGGAGGCGATGGGCTGGTCGTCGCGCGAAAAATTC
Organism: Syntrophaceae bacterium; assembly: GCA_003508565.1. Classification (GTDB taxonomy): domain Bacteria; phylum Desulfobacterota; class Syntrophia; order Syntrophales; family UBA2185; genus UBA2185. Next base: position 5,039 of record DNUI01000077.1, on the reverse strand, counting down.
ACAGCAACGGCGGATTGGTCAAGGTATACGTCGTCGGAGATCCGGAGAAATTTAAAGGAGCGGCAAAAACCAATTGGAATGTGATCTCGAAAATCCCCGTCGAAGTCAGGATAGTCAAATCTGTCGAGGAAGTGAGAATGGAAGTACTCGACTGTCATGCAATTGTGGATGCACTGTTCGGTACCGGCTTTGACCGGGAAGCAACGGGTCTCTATAAAGAGGTGATTGAGTTAATCAATGAGAGCGGCAAAATGGTTCTCAGCCTGGATATTCCCTCCGGCGTCCACGGAGACACGGGAGAGATTATGGGCGTTGCAATAAAAGCCGATTATACGGTTACGTTCGGTCTTCCCAAAGTCGGAAATATACTCTATCCAGGATATCATCTCTGCGGGAAACTCTATGTGACACACATTTCTTTTCCACCGTCTCTCCATAACAGCGATACCATAAAAGTCGAGATCAACAATTATGTGAAGCTCCCGCCCAGGGAGAAAGATGTCCATAAAGGAAGCATGGGAGAAGTGCTTTTTATTGCCGGCGCAGCATCCTATTTTGGTGCGCCATATTTTTCCGCCCTGTCCTTTCTGAAGGCCGGCGGCGGGTATGCCCGTTTAGCCGCGCCCGTATCCATAACACCATTCCTTGCTACAAAAGGAAGCGAGATCGTCTTTGTTCCCCAAAAGGAAACAAAGACCGGCAGCATTTCGCTTGATAATAGAGACAGCCTGGTGGAACTCTCAGAAAAGATGGATATGGTGGTCATAGGACCGGGTTTATCGCTGGATACAGATACGCAGCAACTGGTCAGGGACCTCGTAAGGGCTATTAAAAAACCCATCCTCATCGATGGAGACGGCATTACGGCGATCGCAAATCAACTGGAGATGATCAGAGAGAGGAAGGGGCATACTATCCTCACCCCCCATCTGGGTGAGATGGCCCGCATCACGAAGAAAGATGCCGCTGAAATCAGCAGACAGAAAATAGATATATTGCAGCTCACTGCCATGTCGCTCCATGCCATTATTGTCCTGAAGGGCGCCCATTCACTGATTGGCTATCCTGACGAGAGGGTGTTTATCAACCTCAGCGGGAATCCGGGAATGGCGACAGCCGGATCAGGTGATGTTCTCACAGGAACCATCGCCGCCATGTTCGGACTGGGCCTTTCACTGGATGATGCAGTAAGGAAAGGTGTGTTTATTCATGGATTTGCGGGCGATCTGGCAGCGGCTGAAAAAGGAGAAGACGGCATTACCGCCCAGGACATTCTTGAGTACCTGCCCCTGGCCATGAAATATGACCGAGAAGATCCTCCTGATGCTTTCAGAGATATATATGAGGGTCCTTGTGTAGTATAGAGGGAAAAGAGGGGTAAGGTTACAACCTTCTTTCAATAATGTAGTCTGAGATCGCACGCAGCGATGCTTTTGGTTCAGAATCGGGAAAAGATTCCAGGAAGCCCTTCCCTTCTTCGATATACGCCTTTGCCTTGTTGAGGGAGTAATTGACGCCGTCGTAACGGTGGATCACATCGACAACATACGCGATGGCCTGTTCACTCTTCTCTTTATTCTCAATAAGTTTTTTTATTACGTTCTTCTCTTCCGGAGTGCATTTTTTCATGGCACGGATAAGAGGGAGGGTTATTTTCCCTTCGTCCAGATCCTTGCCGATGGCCTTACCGAATTCTTCTTCCTTTGCCACATAATCAAGGGTATCGTCGGTAATCTGAAAGGCGGAGCCGAGCCGCATGCCGAACCGTGTCAAAGATTCAATCTGCGTTTCTGAGGCATTTCCCAGAATGCCCCCCACGGCACATGCAGCAGAGATGAGAACGGCGGTTTTTTTCTCGATGATGGTAAGATATTCTCTCTCGGTTAAATTTATATCACCGCACTTGACCAGCTGAAAAACCTCCCCTTCGGACATGGTGTTTGTCGTTGCGGAAAGGAGTTTGATAATGGCAAGATTGCCGTGTTCCGTCATAAGTTTAAAAGACTTGGAATAGAGAAAATCACCCACGAGTACACTCGCGGCATTCCCCCAAACGTTGTTTGCCGAAATTTTACCCCGGCGCGTTTCCGCCGCATCAATGACGTCATCGTGGAGGAGCGTGGCCGTATGGATAAATTCAATCACGGCAGATAAGGGGTAGCGACTCTCTCCCCTGTAGCCGCAGAGCGCGGATGATGCCAAAAGCATGAGGGGCCTGAACCTTTTCCCGCCGCTCCCTATGAGGTGATGGATGATTTCAGGGATGAGATGTACCTCGGAACGGAGGTACATCTCCATGTGTTCTTCCACACTCTTTAAATCCTCCCCGTAGTAACGGAAGACATCCTGAATCTGCATAAAGCAACGGTCCTTTTTTTATCTACAATCCCAAATCCTCATTAATCAAAACGACCTTCAACCTGCCTTTCGGAAAGGATTTCTCCGTGATCGTCCATGTATTACAGATGCGGTCCTTGCTTTTGCATTCTTCGCAGTACGAGGTCTTGGCGCAGGGTGTTTTCAAGCCCAGCCGTATGGCATTCATCGGCGCGGCAAAATTCTTGATCCGCATCATGGCGTCTTCCAAATCAGCGACTATTTTATTTCTCCCGATCAGGATGATCACGTCCTTTGGTCCAAAGGTAAGCGCCGCGACACGATTGCCGATCATATCCAGATTCACTAACATTCCCGATTCGGTGAGCGCATTGGTTCCCGTAATCAACAGATCAACCAGAAGCGATTGCCTCCGGCGTTCCCAGGATTCTTCGCGTGTGATGGTTTTGTCAAAAGTATCAAGAACCTTCATTTTTTTGTTGCTCTTGAGCGCATCATAAAGGCCGGTAGCCACGAACGTCATGGAACCTCCCCAGGCAACACTCTTTGCCCCCGTTTTGGGAATAATTTCTTCAAGGACGATTTTTTTCGCAGCAACAGCATTTTCCGCAATAAATACCTCAAAATTATTTGCTTCCAATGATTTTTTGATATCATCGAGCCTAATCCGCCAGAAGCTTTCAACGGGTCCGTTCATGTCTTACCTCCTGCTTTGATGAACTCAATTTTGTGACATTATGGATAAATGAATGTTTCTTGTCAAGCCAGGATATTTTGATTTCCTTCATATTTTCATGGTAAAAAAAATAATCGCATTTCCATTATGAATACACACCATGAATGACCACGAATTCAGACAGCTTCTTGATCGTCTCAGCCTTTCCTGGCAGGGCTATGCCAAGGTGAGGAAAAGCGTCAAAAAACGCATTTGCCGTCACATGCAGAAGTGTGGTTATCAAACCATGGAGGACTATTTGCGCGCCCTGGATAATCCTGAAATTCTGACAGAAGTTGAATACCTGCTCTGTGTTTCCATCAGCCATTTTTTCCGTGACCAATATTTATGGAAGATATTAGAAGAAGAAATTCTCCCCGATATCATAAGAAGGTATCACGAAAGAATTAATGTGTGGTCGGCAGGATGCGCCCTGGGACAAGAGGTGTACAGTTTTGCCATACTATGGGATACGCTGAAAAACAGATTTGACCGGCTTCCGCGACTTCTTATCCACGCTACCGACCGAAATCCCGGGTATCTGGAAAAGGCCGGAGAAGGGGCTTACCGCAGCAGCATCCTGAAAGGAGTATCGGGAGAGATAAGGGAAAGATATTTGCGTGTATCGGGAGACGGATCGAATTACCTTTTTGCTGATTATTTAAAGAAGGACATTACATGGCAATTACATGACTTAATGAAACAGCCGCCCCTTGCGGGGATGTTTCAAATTATATTCTTACGAAACAACTTGCTTACCTATTATCGTGAGGAAAGCAGAATTCCAGTCTTCCTAAAGATTGTCGATAGTCTGGATGAAGGGGGCTTTCTCATCATCGGCTGTCATGAGAAACTGCCTTTCCAAAGCCGCATGCTTTCCCAATGTAAAAAGTGCACCTGCATCTTTCAAAAGACGCACAATACCATACCGCGTCTTTTGGAGTGATTGGCAGCATAATCCTACTCTTCAGGGCAAATCCACAGGATTTGACTTTTACTCACGAATACTACCTTGCCGCTGAGTCCACCGGGAATTGTAGCATTAAATAATACGATGAAGGGATCTGCACCCGTGTTGAGCAAGTCAGAAAGTCTATCCTGATCTTTGATATTCACATTGCCCTTGACATGAGAGCCATCCGTCAGGCGGATATTTGCTTTCCTTATTTTCATATCTTCAGACATACTCATACATGTAGTGTACATCTTCAATATACATTGTGCAACCATTGAAATGCTATATCTTGGGTCATTGCGTGGGTCAGTCGAAGTATTCAACGAGGAAAGGGGACGCTACGTGATGTCCATTATAGTCGGGATGATAATTTCTCCCGCACTTTACCCTGAACGAATACGAAGGGGGTAAAAGGGGATACCACGCACGTATGCAGATGTACTGCTAAATAACTTTTTTCATCGCCGCAATCGCAATTTCAATCTGATCGTCCGTCGGTTCTCTGGTAGTAATCTTTTGCAGCATTAAGCCGGGCCAGCTCAGGAATTGTACCCATTTCACGTTTCTATGCTTTCCGGTAAACCGGATAACTTCATAGGAAATGCCGGCAATAACGGGAAGAAGCATTAGTTTATACAAAACCCTGTGCACAAAATCAGGCCGTCCGAGCAGCGAAAACACTAAAATGGCGGTCACCATGACGACAAGCAAAAAACTCGTTCCGCAACGCGGATGCCGTGTAGAGAACTTCTTGACATTATCCACGGTTAATTCCTGGCCGTTTTCCCAGGCGAATACGGTTTTATGTTCTGCCCCATGATACATAAACACACGCCGCATATCTTTCATCAGCAGGGTAGAGCCTAAAAAACTCAAAAAAATCCCCAGGCGAATACATCCTTCCACTATGTTCAAGAGAAGCGTGCTTGATACAGCACTTTTCAATAAAGTAAAACAGTACGCAGGTATAACAACGAAAAATACTATCGACGCCGCGAAACTGATCACTACCGAAACCGTCATTTCCCATTT
>DNUI01000174.1:4296-11282 GCA_003508565.1 Syntrophaceae bacterium | reverse complement strand
CGGTCTGGTTTGTGGTTGTCGCTGTGACCTTCCGACTGTTTCCGGATTTTCTGACAGCATGGAACCTGGCCAGTCAGTGGGGACGGCCTTTGTATGGAGTTCCCATCGGGGAGATCGTTTGGTCCGTCGTATTCGGGGCCGTCCTGCCGCTCCTGACAGGGATTGTTTTTAATGTAGAGATCATAAGGAATAATGAGAAGACATAAAGGCGATAGATTCCGGTCCGCACATGCGGAATATCCGCATTCCTCCTATTGACTTGATAAGAATTCCCTCCAAAACGCCTTTGGTCGAAAGGAAATGTCAAAGGTTAAGGGCGTGGCGCCCCAGCGATAATTTTTCTTAAGAAGCAACCTAAGTGCCTCATTTTATGAATGCTGTGACACATCAAAGATTTGCTATTTTGGGGACAGATTTCAAATCTGTCCCCAAAATAGCAGCCCCCGTCAATGGAATCGAATATGACAATACGTAACCGAATTTCTGAAAAACAGCACTAAAGTTATCTGCTCAATTTTCTTTGAAAATATACGCTGCCAGGACGAGATCAATTTGCTGGAAGCGGCGATCCTGAAACATCTTGGTATCTGGCTTATCAAATCAAGACCTGTGCCCAAAGCACACTCCCCGACTGTTGCCGCATACCTCATGGATGATTATTTTCAATTACCCTTGACTGACGATCACCTCTCCCGAAACCCCGAATATCCGTGGGACGCATTTATCCAGGCATAACGCATCATGAATAAGAGGCGCCTGAGACGGGTCTGTCCGAAAAATGCTCAACTATGCATTTTGAGCCCCGGCAAATCACAAATATCTGTGCCGTGTACGACAATCGACAGCTCCACGTCTCCTTTTACAATAGCACTGTTCTCCACCATCACACACCGACACAACATATTGTGGGGAAAAATAATTGACATACAAATGAAATTTCCCTATATTTACCCTGTCAGAAAGCAATGTCTTATCAAAACATATCGGGAGAAGCAGGTCTCCTCGACTCAACATAAATATGAAAATTGCTATTAAACACGACATTCACGATAGTTACCTTGAACAATTATGCCTTTGAAAAATGCAAGAGTTCAGTAAAGTTATCTAAAACGGATACTACACCAGGCGGTTAGGACGAATAATGGAAGCTATCTCTTTTTTACAAAAAAGGGGGAAAGACATTAAAAATACAGTAGTCGTTTATCCTTTTACTTATATTAATCCGCACAATGCTTTGCCACCTATCGCAGCAGAATATTTACAGGCCGGCATTCTCGAAACTGGCAGAAACGCCATTTTGTTGGATATGCGATACGAAATCGACATCAAAGACCACCTGGAGACAGCCGACTTGGTTTGTTTGTATGGGCATTTTGAGGATTGCTCCATGTTTGTCAAACAGAATATCCATGTCATAAACGAAGTTTTAGACCAAATCCCTCCTCAAACGCCGATCGTAGCGGGGGGCACCAACTTCAATGATCCTGAAAAAGCATTTGCATTATTTCCAAAGGTTGATGTTATCATTCTGGAAAATCCTGAAACATGTATAATGGAGCTTTTAGATGGAGAGCAGTTTGAAGCAGTAGACAATATCGCTTATCGCAAAAACGGCAAAGTAATCAAAACCAAACATGTGATCAAGGCGCTTCCCGAGACTATTTATCCTCGCAGAAGTTTTCGAAACCCCAATTATAAATACCATGCGGCAGGAATAAAGATCGATCTCGTCCGGGCCGGGATGGGATGTAATTATAAATGTAAATTTTGCTATCAGTACGGAAAGGATTTCGATGGCTCATTCCGGCGTTGGCAGGGAAGATCGGCCCAAAGCCTTTTTAATGAAATAAAAGAGATCGAGGCGCCGATTATCGGTTGGGTGGACGATGATATGACGGCAGGGATGAAAGCGCTGGATGAGATTTCAGATCTGCTCTTAGAAAATAAGATCCAAAAATTATTTGGAGGCACCGGCAGAATAGACCATGTGAATAAGTACATAGAAAAAAAGAGCATAGACGTCCTGAAAAAGATGGAAAAAGCGGGTTTCTTGGCATTAAGTTTTGGGGTGGAATCCCTTAACCAGAAAACCCTTGAGTTCTACGGCAAAGGACTGACTATTGAATCAATTGAAAAGGCCATGCGCCTTATGAACCAAACCAATATATTGCTGATTTGCAATTTTATCTTTGGCTCTCCTGGCGAGACTGAACAAGATATGATGGATATGCTCAGGTTCGGGCGAAAATGGAATGTCGATACCATCGTTACCAATCGAATGGGATTCCCTGAGGGTTCTGAAATTTACAACGCAATTTATCATCCTGAGACTGGCCAATTCAGACCCGGGATGGAGATGATTACGGGAGATGAACTAGCCCGGATAAAATACACGGTAAAATTCGCCCAAAGAACGCCTTTCAGGATTATATTATCGCTTTTAAAACTATATCGTCATCGCGGTATGTTTCTCGACCCCTTATATATTCTTTGCTGTGCGCTCGAGACTATGACCAAGCATTCTTGGCTTGAGAAGACGCGCGTTTTCCCTTTCTTTCTCAAAATGACCAAAAGAATTGTCGTGCTTCCTGTCATCAGATCTATTTTTAGGATACTGGCTGTTGTAATCACACCACCGGTCAGATTCATTAACTGGATTTTTGAACATATCGACAGATGGTTGGGCATTTCCACCTCCCTACTGCCGAAATTCTTTTTGTACCTACAAAACGGATTGTATAAAAGGCAAGTAGCGCATTCGCAAGTTAGACAAGTTATAGCAAACGAAGATAATAAGTAGAAAAATGGTTTGTTCTTTGATCCGCTGCCTCCCAAAAATATCAGGAGGGACAATATGAACGTGCAGAGAATGACGACATACCATGCATTATTGAATCGGAAAAGGATGCAAAAGCGCACCGGAAAAGCTGGTCACGGTTGATACAGAAAATAGCAGCCTGTCCTCGACCTGATCGGGAAAGACCGATCCCATGGTATTCCCGAAATGCCAGGGAATCATGCGTATCATTAGCAGCATAGAAGACGGATTATTAAAGCCATTCTGAAACATCTTGGTATCTGGCTTATCAAATCAAGACCTGTGCCCAAAGCACACTCCCCGACTGTTGCCGCATACCTCATGGATGATTATTTTCAATTACCCTTGAATGACGATCACCTCTCCCGAGACCCCGAATACTCCTGGGACGCTTATATCCAGGCTTAATCCTGAAAGGAAAACAGGATGACGGGGAAAGGTGCCCCCGGAGTATGCCTGAAAATGCCCACTGCACCTGGTAACACCAGCAAAATACCTCGACGCACCCCTTTAAATGACCCGCGAGAAACTCTCACAGGAATACTCGTGAAAATCGACAGCGATACCTGCCATATTTTGTAAGTAAATTGCCTTGACATAGAAGAAAAATTTCTTTTATACTTTCTCAACAAAAAAGCAAGTTCTTATCAATCTAAATCTTCACATTTTCATTGACACCGGGAAAGGCCTTTCCTATAATACAGCCGATGAAGGGTCTTTCTACCGGATGGCTCCGGAGGCTGCCTCCAATCCTGCTGAAACGTCCATGAATGAATGCAAAGAAATAAACGATCTCCTGATCAGCCGGCTCAAAAAAATCATCCGTTTCGCCGTGAGATTACTGGCGATCCTGATGACCGCCGTCATCCTGTGGGGTGTCGTCGATGTCGGCTGGGTGCTTTATCAGAAGCTGATCAAGCCACCGTTTTTCATGCTGACCATCAATGATATTCTTGCAACGTTCGGCGCCTTCATGGCCGTTCTCATCGCCATCGAAATTTTTATCAACATCACCATCTATCTGCGTGAAGATGTCATTCATGTCAAGATCGTCATGGCAACGGCCCTGATGGCCATCGCCCGAAAAGTCATCATTCTCGATTTTGAGATCACGCCGTCGGAATACGTCTTTGCCATGGCCACGGTGGTGTTCGCCATGAGCGTGGGCTACTTTCTGATCATGAAATACACGGAAGGGAACCAAATAGTCTCTCCATCCGCTGACCATACGGCGGCGACCATCACCGACGTGCACTGCGAAAACCATCAATCCAAGACGGATTCATAAGAAAGACAGACCGTCGCTACGGGCGTCCGCTGTAAGGGTATCTTGTATGCGTTCGCCGCCCTTCTTGCGTGTTTTCGGATCACTGCAAAACAGGAGGCGCCTACGGCCACAGCCATGAGAAAAGAATCGACGTTTACGCCCAGTTGTCCCGCCGTGCTGATGGCGATGGGACACATGACCGCGGCCGTGGCGGCGTTGTTCATGAGGTCCGAAAGAAACATCGTGACGATCAGAACCACAGCCAGACCGATTTCCACTTCCCTGCTGATTAATTCTGCCGTGTGGACATCAATGTCTGTCTCACGGATCAGGTCATCAACAATCCTCTGCCGGTTCCATCTGGTGACATCCTCGCTGGAGGTCTTTACAAACAGTGTTATATCGGTCGTTTCGTCATTCGCCATCTTTGATTACCTTAAAACTGTCATTTCGATTCCCGCTCCCCGTCGCAGTCTGCCCTCGAATGTTACTGTCGGGGGCGGGAACAGGCTTCGAGTTAACGGTAAGAAATTTAATTTCATGGTGCATGGTTTACACTATTCGCCCAAAATATCAAATCCTTATCATTGTTGTGTAAATGCATATTTTAAATAGATTCCCCGTCGGCAGCACACTCCACTTTTTACGTCAATAACCTCTTGACACACAAAATCCTTCTTCATATACTCCCATTACGAAAAAGCAATGCCTTGTAAATTCCTTATCCCCGGGACGTTTCGACGAAACAAAAATCGGAGTACAGCATGCTGACACGGAACAATACCGTTTTGACCATCATTGACGTGCAGGGCAATCTGGCGCAAGTGATTGACCTCAGAGACATCGTCATTGAAAATATCCGGAAGATCATAAAAGGTTGCCAGGTTTTCGATATACCCATACTCCTTACCGAAGAGATCAACCTGGGTCCGACGATTCCTGAAATCACTGATCTCATCCCAGAAACCAGACCGATCATCAAGGTAAGTTTCAGTTCCTGCGGCAATGAGGAATTTGTGAAAGCGCTCCAAACCCTGGAAAGAAAACAAGTGCTCCTCGCCGGAATGGAAACGCATGTCTGCGTCTATCAGACCGCAGTGGATCTGATCGCACGAGGTTATGAAGTCCAGATTATTGCCGATGCGGTATCATCGAGAAGTCAGCATAACCGGGAAATCGCTCTTCATAAAATGAGGGATTACGGCGTCATATGGACGAGCACGGAGATGGTCCTGTTCGAGTTGCTTAAAACGGCTGCTGATCCCAAACTCAGAAATATCATTAATCTCGTAAAGTGAATGCGGGAAGATTATGAAGGGGTACTATACACGTACCAGCCTGCACAGAAGGTGTCATTGCGAAAAAACGGAGTGACTGATGATTCGTTATAGAACCCTGATCATTTTGTCAGGCTTCGAACATTCCTTTTCCCTTCTTCAATGTCGGCTTCCACCGTTTTTTTAACGTCTCCCGCTTGCCTCCTTACCTCTTGCCCCGCCTTTTTTACCCCCTCCGGCACTTTCTTGAGCTCTGCCTTCGTTTCCTGTACCCCCTGCTTCACTTCTTCCTTAACTTTTTGAACCTTATCGGCCCCGGCATCATTAGTCGCCGCATACAATGATGTGACGATCACAAAAAGGAAGCACACAAGGATCCGCCAAAAGACGGGGCCGGCTTTACCGTTCTTCCCGCCTGGATGGTTCGACTTGCCTCGCGCATGGGCTACATTCACTGCCCGCTTCGGGCTCTCATCAGACCCTGTCACACTGATACGCCTTTCGCGTACATGAACAATTCCCGGCACCTTCATTCCATCGCTTTGGGGAACCATCAACCGGCAGCCATCCATCTTTTTCAGTCCTGACGTTGTTTCAGGCATCACATACCTCCCTTCCCGTCCATCCGTCCGGCATTTCCCGGACCGCACACTGTTATAAGTCGCCGCTTTCATTTCCGTATGCATCCTGTCGGATATTCCTATAGTTACCCCGTCAGAAAGCAATGCCTTATCAATTATCAAACTTAACGCTTCCCGGTCAAGAGGAAACCAATGGATACAGCTGCCAGCGCCATTCCTATGCTGAACATGAAATAGCCGTGATAGCCCCATCGGACGACGACGGCGCCTCCGAATACGGGACCGAGGAAGAATGCCGCGTGCGTCGAAAAGAGAATCAGGTTTGCATTCAAAGGGCGGAAGATCGGGGACGAGACCTCAAACATCAACCCATGGAGGATGGGTTGTCCCATCCCCATACCCACCCCAAAGATTAACGCCACGAGCGGTATCGCCCATGGCCCCGGCAGGTTGTCCAATGCCAAATGCCCGAGGGCTATTACAGCAAATGTGGCCACCACCATCCAGGCTTTGTCGAAGGCATCAAACAGCCTTCCTGCGAAGAGGCGGAGCACAATCATTATTCCCGTCTGCACCGTGAAAAAGACTCCCACGTTCATGATTCCCTGTTCATCCGCAAACCCCTTGAATAAAAAGAACATGCTGCTCCAGTTGATTATATACACCGTATTCAGCAGAAGGAGCAGTGTAACCGAGAGCTGCGTTACATTGGTGCGAATGTCCGCCCAGGCGGGCAGATGTTTTCTTTCCTCCAAGCCTAACTGTCCCTGGAGGCGTCGGCGAATATGCAAAACAACCCATACCGCCGGAAGCAGCGTTACCGTGGCGCCTGCATACCCATGCGGCGGCGAGGGAATCATGGAACTCAAGGCGTCCATCACCGCCGGTACTGCCCCATAAGGTAAAAGAATGAATAGTGAGTAAATGGCAAAGGCCTGGCCGCTTTTTTCCTTCGGGATGAGGGATACAAAAAGCGTCATTGCTCCTGCGCCCATGAGGAAATTTCCGACACCGTTCATCATGCGCAACGCCAGCAGGCCCCA
>DNUI01000174.1:0-4221 GCA_003508565.1 Syntrophaceae bacterium | reverse complement strand
CAGCAGGTATGCCGAGCATCCGCAGGTAGTTAAAGAGATTATAAAAGACGGTGACATTGCAGATAGCAACAAACGTCACCATACACAGGCCCAGGATCTCAAACGTTAATAATGTTCGCGGTTCACGCATTCTGTCTCGAATATTTCTCCATTACGCGCCGGTTACCCTATTGATTGAAACTGTGAAGTCAAGAGTAGCAGAGCACCCGGGATGCCGGCAGGACGCATGAAAGAAGACACGGAACCTTCTTTCCCTGCAAATAAGAAGGATGGCGGGAAGCCCATCCACACTACGCAAGAAAGAGTAATAGCTGTTCCTGATTCAACTATCCACTGTCTCTGATGAAACAGCGTGGGTCTTCGGCAAGATAGTCACCGCTATACGCGAATGCTCTTCCACGGCAGCCACCACAGATCTTTCTATAACGACAGTCTCCACAGAGCCCCTTGAGAGTAATTTCACGATTTCTGAGGTTTTTAAAAACTGGGCTTCCCTCATAAATTTCCTTAAAAGACTTTTCCCGGACATTTCCCGTATTCACTTCAACAAAAGGGCACGGCCAGACATCTCCGTGAGCCTTGATGTATACAAAGCCACGCCCTGCGGCACAGCCATGAAACACATGCTCTGCAATTCTGCCTAAGAGCCCGTTCTGGATACCTTTTTTTTCGAGGAGGAACGGCCAGTACTGGGGGCCTGCTACGGGTTCAATGATGGTTTTGGCAGTACTTTGTTTTTGAGATATAAGCTTGCTGAGGTTATGGTTCGCTGATTTCTTCAGCGTCGCCTTTTCAATCTTCTCACCTCTTCCAACGGCTACCAGCTGGTACATAAGCATAATGCCAGCATCCTGCTGATCCACAAAGTCGATCAGCCCGGATAGGTGATCCATATTATATTCCATGGCCGTAGTGTTAATCTGCAGGACGATACCCGCCTTTTTTGTTGCTTCCATTGCTCTGAGAACAAGATCAAAAGCCTTTGGTGTCCGTCGTATGAAATTATGAATGTCAGGATCGGCGGCATCGAGACTGATGGCATTACACACTACCCCGTGTTCCTTAAGCTTCCACGCCATTTCTTCATCGATCAGAGTACCGTTCGTGGCGATGATGTTGGCGAAGCCGGTCTCCTTTGAATGTTTGAGGAGATCGAATATATCCGGTCTGACGAGAGGTTCACCGCCGGTGTAAATCAAAGTACGGAACCCGTCAATTCCGGCAATCTGATCAATCAACCGTTTCCCTTCATCCGTTGAAAGTTCATTATGATGCGGCGTGCTGCTTGCTGCATGGCAATGTATGCAGTTGAGGTTGCAGGCAGCGGTGACCTCCCATACGGGATGACCCGGGTAGCCAATACACCCCATACCGAGGGCGCCGTTTGACACTGGAATTGCCTCGAGACCGTGCCGGAAGAGCCATTGTGGAAATTTATGCCAGCTGTTGAGATACCCCATCAACAGGGTGCTCCCAAGTTGTCTGCAGAGTAAAGAAGGTGGTGAGAAACAAGGCCGCACTTTCTTTCTTGTATTGTTACCGTGCATAGTTATCAGTTTCTACATATATGCGAATATATACGTTGCCGTAGTACCAAGATTTACGGCTATATTCAGTCCACACATAATCTCAAGGATTTTGGGATTCTCGTGCATCTTTTTCAGCATCATATATATAACAGCTGCCGACAGGATGAGAATCGGCAGATACAAATATATGGCCTTCACGGGCACTCCTGCTATGATGGAGAAAAACATAGTTATCCAGGCAAGCACGGACATAGAGATATACAGCACTTCACCCTTTTTTTTCCCCAGGCGCACCAGCAAATTTTTTTTCCCGACGGATACATCAGCAATGTAGTCGGGAAATTCATTAAGGAGAATGACATTGAATATCGAAAGCCCGATGGGCAAGGCCATGGAATGAATGATAGGATCAATATATCCCACCTGCAGGTAAAAGCCTGATGCCACAGGAAGCCAGCCGTAGCAGAAACCTATGAAATATTCGCCGACCCCCCTTTCCACCAAACGGATGGGTTTCGTTGAATAAAAGAATCCCGGAAAAGCACCGAGACAGCCGAGAAGCAACGTGTAGGGGCCTGTTTTTAATATAAACTGGAGAATAATTCCAATGACTGCAGCAAGCATGAAGGCAATTATACCGGTCCACAGGGGAACTTCCCTGGATACAATCCCCAGCGGGATGATCCCTGATCCCCCGGCAAACATGCTGTTGAACAGATTCTTGGAAATTTTATCTTCCTCATGGTCAAAGTATTCTCCCGCATGATAGGTTGCAAGCAGAATCAGAATAACTGCAAAAACCCCAAGGGCAAAAACAGTAGCACTGAAGAAACCAGTCATCTTCCATGCCAGGAAAGAACCGAGGATAAATGGAAGGAGCCCCACAGTATGGAAAGGAGGCCTTGAAAGACTGATCCATCCTTTCAGTGTTTCTTTAAATCCACGTTTTTCCATCGCCAGCGAGATAATAACTGTTTATATTTTATAAGTGAATCCCCGTAGCACAAAGCATATCACCTGTCAAATTCTCATACCGCGACAACAAACCTGGCATGACACATCATCCGGGCATAACTCTCACAAGAGCACTTGCAGTGCCTGTATCAGGGGACAAAGGTAGTCTGTTCACCGGGCATCATCCGGACGGCAGGGGGGTCAAATATTCGTCTTTACCGTTCCCTCAAGGACGCTCAGCATCCTTTCCGCAGCCCTGGAAATCTCCGCATCATGATCGTGGGAAAGGGCGAATACCCGCAAATGGACGACCCGCGCCGGGATGAAGCGGTAGATATCCTTCAATGGCTCCGGGGAGGTAATGCCTGTGGCCGGGTTGAAGATATTAACCCTCTTTTCCGTCTCTGCCATGGGATTAATCGGCCGTGGATCCTGTGTGGCAAGATCGATACAAAAGGAAATGCCTTTTAGTTTTCCGGGAAGATATTCTTTGAGCTGCCTCTCATAATCAGCGGCTTGAGCGAATTTTGTTCCCCGCTGAATCTGATCAATGGATATCTCCGTGGAATACGACATCTTCCATTTCACCTCTCTGCTGTGGAGTTTCGCCCATTCTCGACTCAGCTTCTTCTTTGTGGGATCCTTATCGGTAAGCCAGTTCCGTACTTCATTAAACAGTCGCCACTCGTCGCAGCGGAGATATTCATCGAGAGCGTGTACAGGGTTCCAGGGAAACAGTATTCGCATCGTGTCCCTGAATATCTCCTGAAGGTGCAGATCCAGCGCTCTTGTTGTTCTGTGGAAATACACATTGGTGTAAAGATTTAACCTCGCATTTAAGAAGCGGCTGAGGGCGGAGATGCCTGCCTGGTGAAGCGTGAGACCGTCTTTCGTAAAAAAGGTATAAAAACGAAGTCTCGTTATGTCCACAATATCAAGGGAAAAGCCCGTCATATACGCGTCCCTCTGGACGTAATCGAGATTATCCACCGTATAGATTCCGGAAAAAAGCTGCCTTAATAGCTGCAGCCATGCGGGTAATCTGGTGTCACCCCCAGTCGGCATCTTGATGAGCATGGCAACGTGATTTGGATCGAGGCATTCCCCGTTGTGAAAGATACCTGCAGGGCTTCTCCGAATCTGACGGATGATATTCCCCAACTTTTTCGTGATAATCAATTTTCCAATATCTTCATGAGTAATTTCATACTGATTAAGAAAGTGGTCATCAAAAAAATGCCCATACGGGCCATGACCGACATCGTGGAGGAGACCCGCAATGCGGAGGAGTTCCTCAATATAGTTGAGCGAAGGGATATCTCTGCATATCTCTTTCAGACTTGGGTAAAGATACCTTCCAAACTCACCGGCTACGTGCATGGTGCCAAGGGAGTGTTGAAACCGGCTGTGCTCGGCGGCTGGATACACCCAGCGGGCGCTCTGCAGTTGATAGATCCGCCGCAACCTTTGCAGCCAGGGAGAATCAATCAGGTCTTTTTCTGTTCGCTCATCAGGAAAATCAGGTGAGGGTACCGTAAAAGAAGCGTACTGATAAATCGGATCGGCTATCAACGCCTTCCCCTGATACACATTCGCATATTCCTTGTCTTTTCGTTTCATGCGCCAAGATTTACAATATTCTCTTGTAAATATCAAATGTAATCCTGTTTTATTCTTGACATTGCAGCATCGCTTGCCTAAGATGCCGGCGGTTGTAAACATGCCTCGTATGCTCAAG
>DNUI01000027.1 GCA_003508565.1 Syntrophaceae bacterium | reverse complement strand
CCTCTGGGAATTATGACACAGTCTCATGAGGGATAGGGGCGAGGGCTTCACGGGTGTCACTCAATGACAAAATCAAAATAGGTTTTCCGAAAAGGCTCGCTCCGTAAGGTAAAGTGCCACCACTCTTTATTGTAGTTGTTAAAGCCGTATTTTTCCATTATTGATTTCAGCAATACACGATTGAGTCTCTGTTTTTCTCCGATAGTTTTATTTGCTGTATGGGAAAGTGTGTGGAAGCAGTCAAAACCTGTTCCCATATCGAGACTGTTGTCCTGGAAGCGTTTCTCCGCCGGGAGATAGCATTCATAAAGAGGATCGCCCGGTTTGTATGAAGCCTGCTCGGGAGCAGGGAGAGGCACAATGGTTACATCAACACTGCTGCCCCTGCTGTGACCGGATCGGGTGTCTATGTAAACTTTGCGGAAAAGGTCTCGCTTTCTTATCGTAGGATAGAATTCCTTTTTGGTTTTTGTGTCATTGATGTCTCTTGCCCATCTTACAAAATGATCGACGGCGCGCTGCGGACGATAGCAGTCATACATCTTGAGTGATAAGGATTGCGCCTCAAGCTCTTTTTGAACCTTGGCCAGTGCTGCCGCCGCTTTCTGCGTGAGAAGACATTTTGGGGCATTATAGCCGTCGACCCGCTCTCCAATAAAGTTGTGCGGGCCGTAGTAACGGATATCAAGAAGAATGGAAGGGATTTTCTCTTTCACATCCACAAAGCAGTCGGGCATTCTGCTTTCAGCGCGGCAATCGATTGGCAACAGGAAATTGCTGATGAATAATACGAGAAATAATGACAGTATGGCAAGGGACTTTTGTTTCATTTTTCTATACTATTAATCGTTGCATTCATTCCCATAAAAACCAGGGGCCTTGCTTCAGGATTCAGCCATCGGAGGATCCGGATAAGGTCGTCTTCCGAAAGAGCGACACAACCCTCTGTGGGCAAGCCCTTTCCTCTCCAGAGATGAAGAAAGATGGCACTCCCGTAACCTTTAATGACGGGATGCGTGTTATATTCCACGACAATCCCATATTTGTATAAAACGTCGTCCCGTTTCATCACTTCAAACGAAGAGGCTCTCGTTGATCCCCTCTTTACTAATCGGTTGTAGTCAGCGGCGTTCAGGTCATCCACCCAGAGGTCATCAACGGTAACCTGCCGGTACGGCATCATCGTCGGGAAAGAAGGCTCATAGCCAAAAACTGTTCCGAGAGGGAATATTCCCGAAGGCGTCCTGCCGTCACCCTCCTTTTTTTCCCCCGGCGCCGCGAAACCGTTCCTCCCGATTACACCTTCCATGGGAACAAAGGGACTCTTCCAGTGGCCGTTTCTCCGTTCCAGGGCAATGACCTGAACTGAAACGGAAGGAGGTTGCATATTCCGGACGAGAATAACCTGGGAGGATTGGCCGATATTTTTTTTAAAAGAGGCGGGAAAGTCGCTTTCTCGGGAGGGCCTGGATTCCCGCAGAATGGTTTTGTTGTGGCAATGACTGCATGCCGCAAAAAGAAAAAGGGAAGAGAGGATCATCAGTGATACCCGGATACATACGTTGTTACTCATGGTAATATCTGGAAATAACCTTAGTCGGAGCTTATTGTTAAGGTACAGCATGGTGCAAGACAGAAATACCCGCACTTCATGCTGAAGAGATGCCTTTTCAGTATATGCGTTTCTCGCACGCGCTGCCTTCAATTAATTCTCTGTACAAAATGCAACGCTTCACAAGACGTCTCACTTCGCTCGATATCACAATTGACCGCGCCCCGTTGTTATTTCGTGCTTCCTGCTGGAGCTTCAGGAGTCACAGGGGCTGCAGGAGCTTCTGGAGCTTTATCTTTTTCAGGGGGAAGAGCGGCTTTTTCTTCCGGCTTCGGTGTCTCCATGGCAAAATTTTTGACCTTCTCTTCCTGAGCCTTGATCTTTTCGGTTATATCCTGGATCTGCCGCTTGGTGGCGTCCTTGTTCGCATTGATCTTAATCCGATCGCTCTGCAGTTCGTTTTTCTTCAGTTTCAGGTTGGTAAGCGCCTTGATGTTATCTTCCTTCTTGCCCAGGCCGGGAGTTGCATCGATGGCTTCCATTTTTATGATGTCGTAGTCGAGACTAACCTCCTTGAGGTCAGTATTAACCAGATCTTCATCATAATCGACTAACTTTCGCTCCTTTGCCGCGAGCTCACTCTTCATCTGTGCCAGTTTCAATTTCTCTTCCCCTAACTTGACCGCGAACTCCGCCTTGGGGAATCCACCCCGCTTATCGTCCGGTACCTTTGCGACAAGAGCCGGATCGACGTTAGAGGTTATCGACGTTACTTTCGTAGTTATCGAAGTCCTGAGTTCGTCCATTGTAGCACATCCTGCACATGCAATCGTTACCACGAGCAAAAAGATAATCCCTGTATTTTTCATCGCCTGTCCTCCCTTATCATTATAAGTTTACGGAACTACTGTCTTCAAGAACTCACTTTGGTGCTGGGAAAGTGTAGGGAAAAGTATATTTTGTGTCAAGAAAAAATGACCAGGCATAACGAAGCGTACAAAAAGTCTTATGCCATCTATTCTTCTTGATTATGGGGAAAATACCGCATCATGCGCTCTTTTTCTTTTGACTCACGCGTTCTTTCTTACTATACTTTTCATCATTATAAATAATGAAGTTATTCTTACCAACAGGCTTTGATAGTACATGAACGAGACGCTCGGGCAATATTTAAGAAGGAAGAGGGAAGCACACCTTATTTCGATACAGGAGCTTTCTCATTCCACAGGCATAAGCGTTGCTATGATCAATGCCCTGGAAGAAGATAAATTTCACTTGATGCCGCGTCCGGAAGTGACTGTAAAATGTCTTAAGAAGTATGCCGCATATGTGAGATTGGAAAAAAAGGATATCTTGAATCGCTATAAGACACAATGTGAACTTCATCAACATAAAGAATATTGTTTCCCTCAGTTGTCTGTCTTTTCCGAAGGTGGAAAATCTTCTAAACAAATAAGAGGAATGGAACGTCTTTCCAGGAAACAAATTATCGAAGGCGTTTTTTGGATAGGAATTGCCGTATGGGCTCTCATAATTATTTATCTGTATGTCCACGTGATGTCATTACAAAAGACGGGGATGCTTGAAATGCAGGAAATAATAACGTCCAAGGAAGTTGCGCAGGCAGATTCTCGTCAAAGTAATGCCCCGATGCCTTCTGCCACTTCCGACAAGAGTGGGAATGCACCGGAACATTTTTCACACGAGTCCGTCCGGAGTGGTGTTGCTGTTCCATTAGAACGCAGTGCAGGGATGAAAGAATTGAGCTCTCAGGCTTTCAGCGCTCAATATTCACCAGGAAAGGCAAAGGTAATCGGAAACCGGAAGAGTAAGCTATATCAAACGCATAGAATGAAATATTACCATAAAGTAAAATTGCAGAATCGGGTCATATTTGCCTCGGAGACGCACGCGGTCAAGGCTGGTTACCGTAAGGCTCCGGAGTAAATTATTTAATCTCTGTAAATTTGCCGTCCTTCCATTCACCTACATATTTTTCACCGGTCGGAAGTGTCAACGACCCCTGGCCATGATAATTGTCGTGCTTAAACTGACCGACATACGTGGATCCGTTCGCAAATGTCACAGTGCCCTGTCCATGCTTCTTCCCATTTT
>DNUI01000257.1 GCA_003508565.1 Syntrophaceae bacterium | reverse complement strand
TGTGCCCTCTCTTTTCTATGACCCTCATCATCATATCTGGGACCTTCTCCAGATTGAGAAGTTCCTCTGCAATGGAATTATCAGAGAGTGTGTGAAGAAGCTGCGCGAGGTACAGCGCCAAAACGTGCCCGGCTATGATCTGGGAGTAAAAAGCCTTGGTTGAGGCTACAGACATCTCGATATCCCTGCCGTCGCTTGTGTAGAAAACGCCGTCTGCCTTGGTAGTAATGTCGGATTGCCTCCTGTTCACGATGGCAATAACCGTTGCCCCTCTTTCCGCTGCCATTGCCACGGCGCGATTGGTGTCCGTTGTAGTTCCCGATTGTGTGATAGGAATAACAAGAGTGTCACGCAAATCATCTTTCAGGAAAAATCCGCTCAACTCGGACGCGACTTTCATTTCAACCCTGATATCAGCGCCTTTCAAGGAGCGCGCTAATCCGTCCGCAATCGCCATGCCTGCAACAGCAGCGGTGCCATGGCCGATGACAACAATATTCCTGAGTGTGCCATGGATAAATGCTTCTTTCGCTGAGTCCGGGATGATGTCCTGACCGATATTGAAGGTAACAGCATCCTTTCCGTTTCCATCTTTATAAATGCGATACTTCCCCCGCAGTGTCTTTTTCACGGACAGCGTTGATTCGGATATTTCCTTCATGAAATAGTGCGGGTAATTGCCCCTGTCAATGTCACGGGTGGTGATTTCCGCTTTTTGAATACTGCCCTCATCAACATGCAGCGAGGCGCCGTCGTAAAAGAACGCCTTAATTCCCGAAACGCTCCCTTGGGAATTCTGGTCAAGGACGAATATCTGGCCTGCTGTTTCCGGGGATCCCGCGGGGGATGGCTTCTCTCCATCCATCTTGATAAAATAAGGAGTCCCTTCAACAATACCATACAGTTCAGATGAAAAGCTGTAGTGATCAGGCGATATGCCAACATAGATTGACTGCCCGCTTCCCTTGAGGGCGAGGAACACCTTTCCCGGCTCTGTGTTGCTTACCATGGCAATGGCATGGGAACCTTCAAAGTCATTCACGGCGAGCCTGAAGGCCTCTGTCAGATCATGTCCGGCGAGAAGATACTTTTCGATCTGAAGGGGGATAATCTTCGTGTCTGTTGTAATGTCCGGTGCGATGAAATTCCCTCCCGATTCAATGTCATTTCTGAGAGCCTGATAGTTATCAATATCCCCGTTCAGAACAACGCTGATGAACCAGGTCCCCTTGCCGTAGGAGGGATAATTTTTTATCATTTCCGGCCATGCGATACCGTATGAAGCAATATCTTTGTTTATGGTAAAATTATTGACGGGATGGCAGTTTTCGTCTGTAATGGAACCCACGGATGCCCAACGAGTGTGGGTAATAAATGTCTCAAATTCTGTGTTAAGTCCGGAAAACTCGCGCAATATCCTGTCCTGGGAGACATCTTTTCGTAACTCCCTGACATTCTGTCCCAACTCACCGATGATTGATGATGTCTTATAGACAAAAGACATCGTCATGCTGTTGCTTTTAGGCGATATCTGGGGACAGAGATACATGGAACCGTTAATCAAATCCCCGGCACGTATCCTCTTTGAAAAATCATCATGCAGGCCTTTATCCTGGAGGGCGCCCTGTATCTTTTCAAATGCCGCTTTATCGGGAAATGTAAAGGATATCTGAAGGCCCGCCGAATCTCTCCCTCTGACCTCCAGCCTGTCGAGACAATTCATGAGAAAATTGATATTTTTATATTTTCTGTACGCTTCGGGGCGGAGTTGACTGATGTCGTCCAGTCCAGTGAGTGATGCAATTTTTTCAACGTTTCCCAAAATGTCTTTTTCAAGACTCCATATGACATCCTTCATGAGAATGAGCCTGCTGTTGATAATTTCCATATCGGCGGTTGAAAAGTGACCGGCATTTTCTTCAAGCATTTTTTCTTCTTCTGTCATGAACGCTTTCATTTCCTCTTTAATGGCACAAAGCTGTGACGCCTCGTCCTGATTGAAGAATATCCGTTGTGTGGGGATGTCTCTTTTTTGCTGGAGAATGGTTTTTCCCAACTCCTTCTGTTGGCCTCCGTCGTTGAGATAGTCAGATGCCGTTATCAGGCCGGAGAGGAGGGACTTCATGCCCCGTTTCTTTATTTCCTGAAAGAGGCGAATGAATTCTTGACCGTATGCTGCGTCTTTCGGTTTCTCCCCTTTTTTTACCGCCAGGATGCCGGCGAAACCACAGCAAAAAGTACTTTTGAAAAGGGGGAATATGACGATTGAGCAGGCCGGCGCCGTCTGTATATCAACCCCGATGCATATCTTCCATTGCCTTAGCACATCGCTTGTTTTTGTATACCAACGTTTGATAATCTTCATACGCAGTAAGCCTTTTATGTTTTCTCAAATCTCTTTGATTGCATCAGGAATCACAGGACGGCACCAGATTGAAAATGGTATTGGTGATATGATTCACAATATTCTGAAGCCAGGACGTTCCCAGGGTCGATGTGTCTTTATCCAGTCCTTGAATAACTTTTATGTAATTATCTTCTTCATTTATTTTGTCGTGAATGATCGTAACAAATGTATCCCTGTTTTTTGTATCGACGGATTGTTCGTGTCTTCCTGTGAAAACCTCCTCAATCTTTCCCCAATTTTTACAGAATTCGCTTTTTTGACGAAGCAACGTCTCCTGCATAGTATTCTTTTCATGAATACGTTGAGCGATCTCCACAGACACCTTCATTTTTTCGGATAGGTCTTTCAGCCGTTTTAATCTCTCTTTGATGGCAATATCGAGTGTATCCTGGAGGCCCTCGTACAGTTCCTGCCCCATATCATGAAGCTGAAAGAAGGGTTGACGAACATGAGCATACCACTCTTTAAGCGCCAGAAGATTCGTGATGTAGTATACATTATTAGAGAGCCGTCTCTTGAGGCTGCCATAATAACCCGCAATAAATTCAGTTTCACGAAGAGACGTATCTCCCTGCCTGATGAGCTTGCCTCCTTCAGGAAAATCCTGCCGGTACACGGTACCCGCGGCAATGACCGTACCATAGCCGATCCTGGATGGTCCGATGAGGCCTCCCTGACCTCCTAAAAATATCGGCGCCTGGTTTATCATGACCCCTTTGGGTACATCGCCAATAAGGGATGCCGTTGCTTTGTCCTGATTCGGTGTGTAGTTGAAATGAATATAGGAACTGCCCACTTCACTGTGATTTTTTCGGCTCGTTCCGCCTGCCATGAAACAATCACAAAAGTTAATCAAACTGCCTAATGTGACAAAGGGGAAAAGGATCGTCTGCTTTATTCCAACGGTATGGCTTGCATTTGCTTCTTCCTCTAATATACACCCCTCCCTCACCTGGGCGCCGCTTGCCATGTTCGCCTTTTCAAGAAAGACAGACGATGTAAAGAAGCCCCCTTTCAATTCAACGAAGGGACCAATTCGACAATCGACAATAGTAACCGGCGCTTCATATCCCAATTTTGCCCCCCGGCAGATAAGGGTCTTTGCTCCATAAATCCTCGTCCCGGGATAAAGTATCACACCATCACTGGAAATCCTGTCGAGGTTTATTTCTTCTGCAATGTCTACAGAAAAAGGATTCGGAATTTTGACTCCTTTGCCCATGAGTTCAATAACTTTACGTGACAATTTACGTTCTGTTTTCATTAGTTATTCCCAGTTTGGCCATTTTTTTCTGGAATGTGTTTCTGTTGATTCCAAGGTAATTGGCGGCTGCAATTTTCACATTGCCATTACGTCTGAGCGCTATCCGGAAAAGACCTCTTTCCACCACGGCCAATACTTCTTCATACAACCTGCTCTTTCCCTTTTTACCTTCACCAATCGAACAGAGAAGCGTCGCAATATCTTCTAACTTTTTTTCGATAGCCTCTTCCACAATGGAAGGTGTCATTATTCGAGTTTTCTTATCTGAGACAGGAGGTTTTGGATTTTTGGACTTCATGATAACCGTGGGTCCTTTCTTACGCTTTTTTTCGTGAACAGATTTTAAGAATTAAACAGCTTAATGGTTATTATTCCCAGGAGGACGACTGCCGTGAACCATGTCATGACAATGTCGGAAACATTTTTGACAGGATGCTCCTGTTGATTCCTTACTTCTTCCTCCACTTTCTCTTTATCGAGGTGACTGATGATATCAGTAGTGAGGCTGGAATATTTCTCATAGGCATTCGATAAAATATGAAATCCCTTTACGGTAGTCAACAATAGATATGCTTTTTTACGAAGGGTCAGCGCACCGACGTGGGTGACATCTTCCCAACGCAGTTCCTTTTTTCGCAAGACTTTCCTGATCATAATGCCTTGATCCCCCGTTTGTACCATGCGATACAGGGATTCGATATACACATAGAGGGCGGCTATAAAAATAATGATAAGGGTGGTGCTTTCCACATGAGAGCCCTTCAGGAATATGGACAGTAATAGAAGAATAAAGAGAAGAAAAACATCAATGGAAAATGGAATCACAAACGATCTTCTGATCCTATATGTGTTTTGGTACATACTTTGAGACTCTTGAATGACATGCAAAAGGATTCTCAGTGACCCGAAAATCCACCGCCTTTGCCGCAGAGGTGAAATGCGGAAATGCAAGCCAGTACCATTATTGCAAGCAGGTTACTATGCTCATTTCATGCGTATTCATTTCTCACAAAATAACCGCTTTTCCCGCCATGTTTTGAGATTAATTTGATGTCTGTAAGAATAATGTTCTTGTCGGCAGATTTGCACATATCATAAATTGTCAACGCAGCAACACTGACAGCGGTCATGGCCTCCATCTCCACCCCTGTTCTTCCCACATTTTTTACTTTTGCCTCAATGGTGATTTCGCCCAGATCTGTATTGCTTTCAAAGGAAATGTCAATCACTGTCAGTTCCAAAGGGTGGCACATGGGGATCATATCACTCGTCTTTTTGGCTGCCATGATTCCTGCAATCTTTGCCACACTAAAAACATCGCCTTTAGGTATTTGTCCACTCTCGATGAGCGCTATGGTATCCTTGCGCATGAGGACCTTTCCCCTGGCAATAGCTTCCCGCGCGGATGCTTCCTTCGCGGTTACATCAACCATCGTTGCCTTCCCTTTTTCATCGATGTGGGAAAAAACCGTCATTGCTACTCCATACCATGACTGCAAGAAATGCATGAGGAAGTTAGCACAGCCCTTTTCCTTAAGTCAAGAAGGTAAAGAAATTCTTTTTCAAAAAAATCCCTTGCCATAACCATACTTATTTTATAGTATTTTCGCCCATTCACAAAAAATATTTTCCTATCACTCTAAAATTTTCGGGGAGCGCGGATTGATTGTAAAGGTCATAAGCAGCACCGTCGTTGGAATAGATGCGTATCCGGTTGATGTAGAAGTGGATATCTCCCCGGGACTTCCTCAATTTTCCACCGTGGGACTCCCCGATGTCGCCGTAAAGGAAAGTAAAGACAGGATCAAAGCGGCCATAAAAAATTCCGGCTACAGATTTCCCCGCAATCATGTCACGGTGAATCTCGCGCCAGCGGATATTAAAAAGGAAGGAACTGGATTCGATCTTCCCATCGCCATAGGTATTTTGACAGGCGTGGGATGTATCGAATTAAACAATCTTCTGGACTATACCTTAATCGGTGAACTGTCGTTAGACGGAAGCGTTAAGGGAGTTGATGGGATTCTGTCCACCGCTCTCCTGGCGAAGGAGACAGGAAAGAAGGGTATCATTGTGGCAAGGGAAAATGCCGGTGAGGCTGCCATGGTGGAATGTCTCGCTGTTCTTCCCGTTGATACCCTCTCCGACGTTGTGGAATTTCTCAATGGCAGAAAGGAGATAGAGCCTTTAACGCTGGATATCGATGATATATTTAATAAATGTCTCTCCTACCCATACGATTTCAGCGATATTCGCGGACAGGAGCACGCAAAAAGAGCGCTGGAAGTTGCCGCTTCCGGCGGGCACAACATTATCATGATCGGACCCCCGGGTTCGGGAAAAACAATGCTGGCGCAGAGAGTCTCCACCATACTTCCCAAGCTTACTTTTTCTGAAGCTGTTGATATAACCAAAATATTTTCTGTTGCCGGGCTACTCGGCAAGAAAAACACTATAGTAGGAACAAGGCCTTTTCGTGCTCCTCACCATACGATTTCCGATGCCGGGCTTGTGGGAGGGGGCCACATCCCCCGACCCGGAGAAATAAGCCTGGCTCATAACGGCGTGCTGTTTCTCGATGAACTGCCTGAGTACAGGAGAAACGTCCTCGAGGCCTTGAGACAACCCCTAGAGGATGGGCATGTAACCATCACGAGGTCTGCCACCACAGCTACATTTCCGGCTAGATTCATGCTTGTAGCGGCGATGAACCCCTGTCCATGCGGTTATTATACTGACCAGACAAGAGTGTGTAGATGTACACCGCAACAGATCCGACAATATCAGGCAAGGATATCAGGGCCTCTCCTTGATAGGATAGATATTCATATTGAGGTTCCCTCCGTGAAATATAAAGACCTGACAGGGAAATCGACAGGAGAACCGTCTGCAAAAATTAAAGAGCGGGTAGACAGGGCGCGAAAGATGCAGGAGAGGAGATTTAAAGGTCAAAACACGCGGTTTAATGCTCGTATGTCCGATACGCAGATCAAGACATATTGCAGTATAGGCGATGATTCTCAGAAACTTATGGAAATGGCCATAGAAAAGCTTGGCCTCTCCGCCCGTGCCTATACCAAAGTGCTAAAAGTAGCCAGAACCATTGCGGATCTTGATGAAGAAGAGAAAATACTTTCCAGCCATGTGGCCGAAGCCATTCAGTATAGAAACCTTGATAGAAAGATGATTTGATGTAAAAAAGATGCATCATACCATGATTGCACATTCGATCATTTACTTAAAGTTAAACAGTAGACACGTTTTCTTATTGTCTCCTTGTCGAGCAATATATGAGTTCGGTAGTCGTCAGTCTTATTAAGCCAAAACGTCAAGCTGACCCGTTAAAAGCGGCCCTTCGCATTAATCCTTGACATAAGTGCAAGAGAAGCTTATAGTAATGCAACTGGTTTTGGTTCATGTGTCCTCAGAGCCTGTTACAGGCTGCTGGGGATTTTTTTTAAGAACGTGAACGCATGCGAAAAACCGGAGAAAAAATGAAGAGGTGACAGGGCAAGATGGATAAGACGATACATCACGACGATCCGCGGACATCGGATGAGCCCTGGCATCCTCCTGAACATCAATAATACAATGAACGCTCCAGTAGCGTAAGGGTCAGGGTTATGCCCGGCCAATTAAGAGAAAAAGGAATAACTATGAATTTCAAGTCGTTTAATCTACACCCCCACATAGAATCAGGCATAAGGGACCTCGGTTACGAAGCGCCCACACCGATTCAAATACAAGCAATACCGCCCATTCTCAAGAGCCGGGATGTCATGGGACAGGCACAGACCGGAACGGGGAAAACCGCCGCCTTCGTGCTTCCTATCCTCCAGCGACTGATGGACGGGCCGCGGAAGCATGTCCGGGCGCTCATTATGGCACCGACGAGAGAACTGGCAGAACAGACACATGAGGCCATCCGTCAGCTGGGCCGATATACGAAACTGAAGAGCGTCACAATCTATGGAGGCGTGAACCAGAATCCCCAGATCAGCAAGCTACGCAGCGGTGCGGAAATTGTTGTGGCCTGCCCCGGACGTCTGATCGATCTTATGGATAAAGGCGTGATCGATTTAGGGCGTGTTGAAGTGCTTGTCCTGGACGAGGCAGACCGTATGTTCGACATGGGCTTTCTGCCTGATATCCGGAATATCCTGAAGCGCCTGCCCGTTGAACGGCAGACGCTTCTTTTTTCAGCTACCATGCCCGATGATGTCCGGGACCTGGCAGAGAGTATCCTGCGCAATCCTGTCACCGTGAAGGTCGGCGATGCGGTTCCGATATCCACGGTTTCCCATGCAATTTATCCCGTCGATCAGCACCTTAAGACATCTCTTTTGATGAAGATTCTGGACTGCACGGACATGGCGTCGGTGCTCGTCTTTA
Source organism: Syntrophaceae bacterium (assembly GCA_003508565.1). Classification (GTDB taxonomy): domain Bacteria; phylum Desulfobacterota; class Syntrophia; order Syntrophales; family UBA2185; genus UBA2185. The sequence goes on along the minus strand of DNUI01000257.1, from coordinate 4,640 downwards.
CGCGCACCAAGGACCGCGCGACCCGCCTGGCGAAGCAGATGAAAAAATCCGGGTTTCTTGTGACCTCGCTGCAGGGCGATCTGCCCCAGAACAAGCGGCAGGAGGCCCTCAACGGTTTTCGTAGCGGGAAATACCAGGTCCTCGTGGCCACCGATATTGCCGCCCGCGGCATCGATGTATCCCAGATATCGCACGTGATCAATTATGACATGCCCGACACGGTCGATGCTTACACACACCGCATCGGACGCACTGGCAGGGCTACCAGAAACGGGGATGCATTCACCTTTGTGACGCGCCCGGACAGGGCTTTCGTGTGGACAATCGAGAATGTTCTTGGTGAAAAGCTGGAAAGGCGGATATTGGCGAATTTCGACTACACGATACCCGCGCCGGCAGCCGGCAAGGGATCAAGCCGCTCGCAGCACTCCAGGACGCGACCGGGATCAACAAACGATACGCAACAATCTCCGCCAAGAAATACCCGCTCTTCCTCACCGGTTTCGCGGCCCGGTTCAGGCGCGGGGAGAGGACGGAGGGATCTTTCTCACTTTCCGTTTCACGCTGGTTCGCCCCAACTGAAATCGCGCCGGTCCCACAGCACGCGCTGAGCGTGCCGCTTTTCAGCAGACCCTTAACGGGCGGGTGTCATCTGGTAATGTAAAGGGAAGGGGAATGCTGATTTCTAATCAGGCTTAATGCTCAACTCCGGAAGCATAATCTTCTCAAGGTAAAGCCTTTGACTTTCAAATGTATCAGAGTCTTCCACCGGCGTAAATTTAATCATCTCTCCAAAAGAGATCAGTATTCTGGCGAAAGGTTTCGGAAGGAAAAAACTGTCCCAACTGTTGAAATACCATGCCCTATCGGCTGAAACATAGAAAGGGATAATTGCCGCATCGGCGGTGTGTGCCAACTGAATCGCCCCCGCCTTTACAATTCCGGCTGGTCCCTTCGGGCCGTCAACGATGTGGGCCGCCAATCTCGTTCGGCTTAAATGATCGATCATTTGCTTCAAGGCTTCTTTTCCGCCCCGTGAGGAAGAACCTCGCACCGTGTGCCAGCCGCTTTTTTCGGCTACGCCGGCGATGATCTCACCATCGGAGCTTTTACTGATCATCAAGGCGGGCTTTAAGTCTCTGTAATTCTGAAAATGACGAATCGCGGCGAAGAAATGCTGATGCCAGGTGCACAAAAGAACCCGTCCACCGCTTCTCAAATAGTCCATCCATTCCTTCTCATTCTCAATCTTCATTTTGAATGTTGCACTGTAGAGACGGATAAACCGGTACAGGAAAGAGTGGAACCATTTCGCCGTTACGATATTTTTTAATGTAGAGGTCATTGAGGTGATTTCCTACGCCTTCATGAACTGAGCACATCCCTGGAGATACGCCATTTATCCGTAGATACAGACCTTGATGTATGGGCATCGTGATCAGGGTCGAACTGGTTGTACCGTTCTGAAATCCATTTTTTCATTTTTATGTCAGATAATTCCCGTTCGCCCTTGTTCTTATCGAGATAATCGTCTATGGCTTCCTCCTGGATGGTTATCTGAATCTTCCTGGAGCGTTTGCTGGGTTGGTGCGGATCGTTTTCAAGTCTCCAGTCGATTTCTATAACATGATCGCCTTCCGAAAGGCGCGAAGCAATCCACGCATTCGTCGGGAAAAGCGGCCTTATAATCCGGAGCCAGTAATCAAGGAGATCTTCAGTCATGGCTAACTATTTTCAGCTTTTTAGACCACCCATGCTTATCTGTTCTCACATTTCTGCATGATTGCTTATGTTGGAGTTTGAATACAATCTTTCCCTGATGTTCTCCATCTTGCTCGATTCGATATCCTAGTATGGTTCCCCCATAAAAAGACGGCTCTTGTTGTTTTTTATGAAAATAAATTTCACCTCCGACTAGTTGTTGAGCTTTACTTTCTTCGAGTTGCCACCATCCGCTTTCCCATAAATTATCCTGCAACTTTACAAAATTATTCAACTGTTCGATCAGGTGTATATTCATTGTGTTTCCCCGTTTCTAAAATCATTTATTATAATCCCATTTTTCCTTGATACATCATCATCTAAAAACGAAAAGCCCTGTCTCATTGTAATGGACAGGGCTTCAATACTATCTTTGGGTTCCCTATATGGGAAGAAGGCTCATCAACTCTTTCAGTGACGTCTATTACATAGTCTATGTTTATCGTATGCTCAATTTTAGAAAAGTCAAGATAATTCGATGCAATCGGTAATCATTATATTGCCCCTGGTACTGATTCTCATGCTTTACAGGTGCAACAATAAAAAAATGTGCGGCCGTTTGATTAAAATCGCTTTGTTGCCGGGGAGTATAACGATAAAGAGCGTGGAAATCCGGCTATCCATAACTAATGCACCGGTCCGGTGAAGGGACATATGTTTTTACATCCCAGATATCCTGATTTTGATCTCTCGTATCGATTCCATGGAAGTTATAGTGAGAGAGCTTCGCCTTTCAAACGCGGGAATAGGTGATGCTGTCTTTTTCAAACTCTTCGATGATTTCATTGGTTAGAGACGGACGGATTTTTGGTATAATCTCAAAAATGGTTTCCGTAGATACCAGATAATCATGCTTCGTGGCAAGTTCCTGTTCAAAGGCAAACTGCGCGACCTGTTGGAAGAGATATTCCATATCAGCCGGTGTAAATTGAGATGTCATCTTTATGATACGGTCAAGGTCGATTTCACCCGTATGAAGCCTGGAGAGGTAGTATTCAAGAATAGTTTTTCTCTCATCCTCGTTCAATCCCCCCACAGGAATAATACAATCAAATCTTCCCGGGCGAAGGAGTGCGGTATCCAGCTGCCTGATGTAATTGGTAGCGCAAATGAGAAGGATATTGTTCCCCTGGTTTTTGAGCAGCGGCACCTGCTTGAGAAATTCATTGGTTATAGACTTATCAATTCGGCTCGCCTCGTCTCGGCTGCCTGCGATCTCTTCAAACTCATCGATAAAGATGACAGCTTCTTCCAGATTTCGCGCCTTTTCCATTATCAAGCGCAGATTAGCCCCCACCCTTTCGGTTCCGTCAACCATCAGCATGCTTGGAGCAATTTCAATGAACCACCAGGAAAGAGCCCCGGCTATAGCTCTGGCAAAATGAGTTTTTCCCGTACCGGGAGGTCCAAAGAAAATAATAGTTTTGGGAGGAACAACCCCATGCTTTTTCGAAAGATCCCGTTCTGTCAGGGGAAGTATTATTTTCCTCTGAACCAACTGTTTTGGCGGCTGTGAATCGGAGATAGTATCCCATATTTCTTTTCTGCTGGTCTGAGCCCCCATCTCATTCAGGATGTCCTTTCGTTTATAGGCAAGGTATTCCTCACAGGCTTGCTCTATATTTTCGAGAAAATCGATGCACGCAACCCGCAATCCTACATCCCGACCAAGCTTTTCAGACATGAGCCATTTGTGCTGCAAAATTCTCGGCCAGAGGTCGGTGGCAGCATCAATGTCAAATTTCGTGCCGCTTATTTCAAATATTTTACTCGCGCACGACTCGGGTGACAGTTTCTCTGTTAAGTCTTCGTTCATGATTCACCTTCTCACAAGGTCCTGACATTTTTGCCGGATTAATCTCGGAAATTTATCATATTTTTCCAGTCACTTGCTTTTTGATTGTTCAAGTATAGGGCAAAATGATCCTGTGTCAAGGAGAAGGTGCCACAGGAGCCATGCTCCCTATATGGACGCTGATCTTAAAATCGAAGAAAAAATTGTTGAAATAATTAAATAATAATTCTTGACTTCCGTTCAAGGGCACCATAGTATAGCAATCGATATAAGTTTGGATAAAACATTTTGAAGTGCAAAGATGGCCGCCAAGCTTGTTAAATCTTGGCGGCCTTTTCTTTCTGTCATAGTGGCAATCCGACTTAGTAAAATTTTGAGAAAGGAGGATGAAAGCGATGTCAGAAGGTAAAGTAAAGTGGTTTAATGAACATAAAGGCTTCGGATTCATTGAAAAGGATGAAGGTGGTGATGTATTTGTTCATCACAGTGCTATTCAGGCTGAAGGTTTTAAAACGTTAAATGAAGGCCAGCGTGTCAGTTTCGATGTTGCACAGGGTGCAAAAGGCCCTGCAGCGGCAAACGTGAAAATTTTATAAATTCATAATCGGAAAGGAAGAGGCGCTCCTATATGGTTTACCATGTGCTGGAGCGCCTTTTTTTATTGTACTTTATATACTATTTAATTCATAGGTCTTGAAAATTATGAATGCACGTTGGGTTCTTGATACTCTATGGCCGGAACTCCCGCAGGTTGATTGTACAATCGTAGCAAGGTGGTGGCCTTGGGACTATTACTGTGTATTGACAACACGGGTTTGGCAAGATAAGTCTGATCCACTCTACAACAGCATAATAATAAATTCTGTCCCGCCAAAGCAATATATAACCCGTGTCTATAAGTGTGATAAAAATGGGAAGCGTGATGAAGACCATTTTTATTATATGAAAGAATATCCTGACCCAGACCTGGCGAGAAGGGGCCACAAAGAAGTAGTCGACTTAATGGAAAAGGGCGGATTGAAGTTAATAATTCAAAATCGGTCAGGACATTAAAAGAAACTGATGTATACTCTCAAGATTCCGA
>DNUI01000163.1 GCA_003508565.1 Syntrophaceae bacterium | reverse complement strand
CCTATTCCTTGCCAAGGCAATTATTGTAAGGACCTCACCTGGTTTTTATTGGTAGGCGGAACAGGACTTGAACCTGTGACTTCCACGGTGTAAGCGTGGCGCTCTTCCAGCTGAGCTACCCGCCTATACTATCAATAGTGTTTTCCTAACAACTGTACTTCTTGTTGTCAAGTAATAAATAATTCTGCTTCTCACCACTATATCTATTTTCCAAAGGGCGAATCGAATCTGTAACGGGAATGGACGACACAAGAATTGATTTTTCTCCCTTTATCTCCTCATGACGACCTGTTTCATCAACCGGACAAAGTGCTACCCTCAATACTTCATCCATATGCTCCACAGATACAATTTCAATCATCTTCAGTACATTAGTCGGTACCTCTGAAAGATCTTTCTCATTATCCTTGGGAATAACTACAGTCTTTAAATTGCCACGGTGCGCAGCAAGCAGCTTTTCCTTTAAGCCTCCTATAGGCAATACCCTTCCTCTTAAAGTAATTTCTCCGGTCATGGCCAGGTCTCCACGGACCTTTCTCTTCATGAAAGCAGATGCTATGGATGTTACCACAGCTATTCCTGCAGATGGACCATCCTTGGGTATGGCCCCTTCCGGCACGTGAACATGCACATCCATTTCCTTGTAAAAATTTTCATCCAGACCAAATTTGTCAGCTCTGGATCGCACATAAGTAAGAGCTGCCTGAACAGATTCCTGCATTACATCACCTAGTTTACCAGTCATCACCATCTTACCGGTCCCCTTCATAAGTGATGATTCAATGGCGAGAAGTTCTCCACCAACTTCTGTCCATGCCAGACCTATACATAAGCCTACTTCATCTTTTCCTTCCGTTTCCCCATGCCTGAATTTTGGCACACCGAGATATTTTAGAATCAATTTTGAGTTGATCCTGACTTGATTATTTGCTCCATTTGTAGCGATTTTCCTGGCAACTTTTCTACATATAGATGCAATTTCCCGTTCGAGGTTCCTAACTCCTGCTTCCCTCGTATATTGCCTTATAATGGTCAGTAACGCTCCGTCTGAAAACACGATATTGTCCTTTGTGAGGCCATTTGCTTCCATCTCTTTCGAAACAAGAAATTTTTTTGCAATACTCAATTTTTCCGGTTCCGTGTAACCAGCAAGTCGGATCACTTCCATTCTATCCTGTAACGCTGCTGGTATAGTCTGGAGTATATTGGCTGTTGTTATAAACATCACGTCGGAAAGATCGTAATCAACCTCTAAGTAATTATCATTAAATGCATTATTTTGTTCTGGATCAAGGACTTCAAGAAGCGCCGCGGATGGATCTCCCCGAAAATCAGAACTCAATTTGTCCACTTCATCAAGACAGAATACGGGATTGTTCGAACCCGATTTTTTCATAAGCTGAATAATCTTGCCCGGTAGGGCTCCAATATAGGTTCTCCTGTGCCCTCTGATTTCGGCTTCATCCCTGACTCCACCCAAAGAAAGTCTCACAAATTTTCTGTTTGTCGCTCGTGCAACGGATTTTGCCACAGAAGTCTTCCCTACACCCGGAGGACCAACAAAGCAAAGTATGGGGCCTTTATTCTTTTTCACCAGAGACTGAACGGCAAGATATTCAAGTATCCGTTCCTTGACCTGCTTCAATCCGTAGTGATCCTCTTCTAGCATATTCTCTGATTCTTTGAGAGTATGATTATTTTCTGTTTTTTCAGACCAGGGCATGTCAAGGAGCCAGTCAATATAATTCCTGACAACCGTTGCTTCCGCTGACATGGGCGCCATCATCTGCAGTTTCTTTATCTCATGTTTTACTTTTTTATATGCTTCTTCAGATAATTTCTTTTGCTTTAGCCTTTTTTCCAATTCAGCAATTTCATTTCTGAATTCATCCTTTTCGCCCATTTCTTTCTGGATAGCCCGCATCTGCTCATTGAGGTAGTAGTCTTTCTGGGTCTTCTCCATTTGTTTTTTGACCCGTCGCTTTATCTTCTCTTCTACCTCCATGATTTCAATCTCTCCGAGCATCAGTTCGTAGACTGCCTCGAGTCTTTCATTGACATTAAATATCTCCAATAATTTTTGCTTTTCCTCAAGTTTGAGGCTTATATGCGAGGCAACAACATCCGCTATTTTAGACGTATCCTCAATAGACGAAATCGTATTAACCATCTCCATATGAACTTTTTTGCCAAGCTTCGCATAGTTTTCAAATGATTCCCTGATGTTTCTTACCAATGCTTCAGCTTTTACATGATTGCCGTCGTCGATATCCTTGATTTCTTCGACATTCACCATGAAGTAATCTTCATTGGGAAGGTATGCCTTTATCCTTCCTCTCTTCTTGCCCTCAACCAGTACTTTAACAGTTCCATCAGGAAGCCTTAAGAGCTGAATAATAACCCCTATCGAACCGATTTTGTATATGTCATTCTCTGTCGGTTCATCTTTCTGGGCACTCTTCTGGGCTACCATGAATATGCCTTTTTCACTTTTCATAGCTGATTCGAGTGCAGCAATAGATTTTTCCCTTCCCACAAAAAGCGGCACAATCATATGCGGAAATACGACAACATCTCTTAACGGCAGCATAGGCATTGTTATTGTCGCACTATCATCTTCTCTATTTTTCAAAAAATCGAACATGTCTCTACTTCCCATAATTTATATTTCCAATTTATGCAGTTTCTGATTTTGTTTCAAAAATCAATATAGGTTTTTCCTTATTTATTACAACATCTTCAGTAATTACACATTCCCTTACATCGTTTCTGGAGGGCAGTTCATACATTATATCAAGCATTGTATTTTCTAATATTGATCGTAGTCCTCGCGCGCCTGACTTTCTTTCCACAGACAATTTAGCAACCGCTCTCAGGGCTCCGTCTGTAAACTTCAGTTTCACGTTCTCAAGTTCAAATAGAATTTTATATTGTTTGCTAATCGCATCTTTCGGTTCAATTAATATACGTACCAGTTCATCCTGATTTAGTTCATTCAATGTTGTGACAACTGGCAAACGCCCTATAAATTCGGGGATCATACCAAACTTAAGTAAATCTTCAGGTTGAACTTCGGATAGAAAATCACCCACCTTTTTATACCGTTTGCTCTTAATATTTGCACCGAAACCCATGGACGATGCATTGAGTCTCCTGGCAATAATGTCTTCAAGATCGTTAAAAGCTCCTCCGCAGATAAATAATATATTTGTCGTATCCACCTGGATGAATTCCTGCTGCGGGTGCTTTCTTCCTCCTTTCGGAGGCACATTTGCCAATGTTCCTTCTATAATCTTGAGAAGTGCCTGTTGGACACCTTCACCTGAAACGTCTCTTGTAATTGAAGGATTTCCTGATTTTTTTGCAATTTTGTCAATTTCGTCGATGTAAACAATTCCCTTTGAAGCCTTCTCGACATCATAGTCTGCATTCTGAAGGAGGCTCAGGATAATATTTTCTACGTCCTCTCCAACATACCCTGCCTCGGTCAGAGTCGTCGCATCGGCTATGGTAAACGGGACATTAAGCAACTTTGCCAGAGTTTTTGCAAGGAGAGTTTTTCCCGATCCCGTAGGCCCGATCAGTAGAATATTACTTTTCTGTATTTCGACTCCATCCAGATCAACGTTTGAAAACAATCTCCTGTAGTGATTATACACAGCGACGGAAAGCACCCTCTTTGGCCTCTCTTGTCCAATTACATATTGATCCAGAAATTTTTTAATATTTCTCGGATCCGGAATGCCTTTCTGCAATTCTTCATTTACAGTTGGTTCACATTCTTCTTCAACGATGCACCTACAGAGTTCTATACATTCATCGCATATATATGCTGCCGGCCCGGCAACTAACTTCCTTACTTCATTTTGATTCTTTCCACAGAAGGAACAAAATAAAATGCCTTGCCCGCCTTGATTGTCTTTACTCTTTCTCACCATACTGAACAACCTCTATTTTCTATTGTTATCTCCATGAGGAGAACCAAAATCACTTTCTCTATAGGCTCAATTGTATCATCGCCTTTTTATGATTATTTCATCTATAATACCATAATCTTTTGCCTGTTCACAAGTCATGTAATAATCACGTTCCGTGTCCATCTGTATCTTGGAGAGAGGCTGACTTGTAAGGCTCGCAAGGATAAGATTCAATTCATCTTTCATTCGCAATATTTCACGCGCTTGAATATCAATATCAGTTGCCTGACCATAAAACCCACCCAGAGGTTGATGTATCAAGATTCTGGAATGCGGGAGAGCACTTCTTCTCCCTCTTTCTCCGGCTGCAAGGAGCAATGCCCCCATGCTCGCTGCCTGCCCCATGCACACGGTACATACAGGAGGCTTTATATAATGCATGGTGTCATAGATTGCCATTCCCGAACTTACGTTTCCTCCAGGCGAGTTAAGATAAAAGAAAATATCCTTATCCGGATCTTCGGATTCGAGATAGAGCATTTGTGCGATAATCAGATTTGCAATATCATCGTCAATTGCCGTACCGAGAAAGATTATCCTGTCTTTTAAAAGCCTTGAATATATGTCAAAGGCCCTTTCTCCCCTCCCGTCCTGTTCGATTACCATTGGAATCAAGGGCATATGTCGATCTCCTTGCATTATTTTTTAACTACAGTAATTTTCGCTTTATCTTCAATCATACGAAATACTTTTGTATTTAATATTTCGCTCTTCATATCTTCGATCAGATTCCCTTCTACTAATGATTTCTTCAGTGAATCATAACTCTGCGCTCGATGTTCTGCTATTTCTTTAATCTTTTCATCAACTTCGCTATCAGATACTGAAAGAGATTCTTTCTCAGCAATGCTTTTTATAAGAAGGACCGTTTTAACAATTTTTGATGCTTCTTCTTTGTAAAGATCATAAAACTTGTTAAATAATTCGGAACTGTCCTGTTTCTTAAGGCCCCGCATCGACATTCTTCGTTGCATATCGGCAATCATAAGAGAAACCTGTCTGTTTACAAAAGTTGGCGGCACTTCAAATTCATTTGCTTCTAAAAGTTTATCTATAATTTGATTTTTTAACGTCGTATTTGAACTAGCTGTATTTTCTTCCTCCAGCGTTTTTACAATATCCTTTTTAAGATCATCAAAGGTCTCATATTTATCAAAATTTTGAATGAATTTATCATCGAGATCAGGCAGTTTTTTTTCCTTAATATTCTTTAATGTTACCGAAAACATTATTTCTTTTCCCGCTAAATGCTTCGCCTGATAGTCATCCGACATGGTAATTTTAATCTCTTTCGCCTCATCCTTTTTCATACCTGTCAGTTGTTCCTCAAAACCGGGAACAAAGGTTTTAGCACCCATCTCCAAAAGATAATTATCTGCCTTCATCTCTTTCAGCGCTTTGCCGTCATGTGAACCTTGAAAATCGATAACAGCAAAATCACCTTCACCTATTCCCCGATCGACCTCGACTTCTTCCATGGTGGCGAACATGTCGCGAACTTTCTGAAGCCTCTTTTCGATGTCAAAATCGTCAACTATATGCTCCTCTTTCTCAAGTTCAAGCCCTTCATACCCTTTTGGTTCTATGGTCGGCTCGACCTCAACAGTAGCAGTGAAGGTGAAATTTTTCTCCTCTTCCAAACCTTTCTGCTCAATGTCCGGTTGTGCAACAGCGGCGATATTTTTCTCTTTCAATGCGTCCCAGTAATATTTGTTTACGAGTTTCGTGACCGTTTCCTCTTCCGCATACTCTTTATACATGGATTCTATAATGTTTCTCGGCACTTTTCCCTGTCGGAATCCCTTGACTTTGGCTTTTTTTCCAACATCTTTGTACACCGAGTCCAGTGCTTGCTTCACTTCTAACCATGAAATATCAAAGGACAACCTCTTTTTAATGGGACTTACATCTTCGACTTTTACTGGTATCATATTTTCGGACACTGTCACACAAACCTTTCATAAAATATTTTTACGCAAAATTGGTGCGAGAGAGGGGACTTGAACCCCTATCCGCTAAGGCGGGCTGGATCCTAAGTCCAGTGCGTCTGCCAATTCCGCCACTCTCGCGTATCGTACTTATCTTTTCTATATATTCATTACATCTTAGAATGTCAACGGCTATTATTAATCAAGGCAGTAATAGTATTTGTGCTAATGAAACACATTATTAATCTTGACATAGTGGTCTAAGATTTCTATATTCCATCCATTATATCGCATGGATTTTCAAAATTCTTTATGAAATTTACACCACTATCGGTAAATGATTACCATAGCCTTAAGGGTTTCTTCCAAAATCAACAATACCGATTAAGCAGTTATTCTCTCTTATCGCTTATTGTCTGGAGCACTCAAAAGCTGCAGACTTATTATTCTATCGAAAACGACACCTTAATCATAGGCAACAAATCACTAAGCCGCCATGAGAATAATCACCTTGTTCTGCCAATATCTCCCACTGAAAACATAACTCTTGAATATCTCGCACTTCTGGCAAAGAAATCAGGTTTTGCTCACTATTGGTTTGTACCGGAAGACTTTCTCCTTCAATTCGAGCGCAAGGAGATCGAAACGTATTTTACGATAATTGAACAAACTGAATTCGATGATTATATCTATCTGTCAGAAGACTTAATGCATCTCAAGGGGAATAAGTACATCAGACAGAGGAACCTGATTCACCAGTTTCACAATAAATTTGTCCAGAAGGGCAAAGTGGAAGTAGAGATGATCAACCACACGAACACCCTTCCATGCTTGAATTTTTTACAGAAATGGTGTGAAATTCGCGATTGCAATCTGGAAGAAAATGAGAATCTTGCCTGCGAAAAAATAGCGACCGTCACTACCCTCAATAATTTCGATGCCTTGGAAGCAAAAGGCCTTCTGATCCGTATCAACGGTGAGGTGAGCGCGTTCGGGATCAGCTCACGCCTCACCGAGAGTATGGGTGTGCTTAATTTTGAAAAGGCCTATCCTGACATCAAAGGACTGTATCAGTTCCTTGACAACGAATGCGCAAAGCGTCTCTTTGCCGGTTATAAGTACATAAATAAAGAAAGCGACATGAATCTTCCGAACCTCGCCCAGTCAAAAAAATCCTATAACCCCGTAACGATGATAAAATCATATTGCTTAACCTTGCGGCAACAATACAAATTACTTTGATCTATTCAATTGTCATTAACGATAACCACCTCTGTAATTCAGTATCCCGCGGAAGTCCATGTTTCTTTAAAATTTCAATAATACTTCTTTCGTTAAAGCGTAAGTACGGGTTAACGTTAAACTCATCCTTTAGTGTTGATACAGGGTGATTCGGGCTATAGTTTCGCAGAAAGATTTCACTATACTCATTATCAGGTTCAAGTTTTTTTGCGAAGTCTATGGCGTCATTTACAAAATCATGTCCTGCATAGACAATCGTATTTTTCGGTAAGGCCATAATTTTTTTAACGGAATGATAGAAGTTTTCCAGGCTGCCGGAAAAGCAATTTCCGACGGTGCCGTTAAAAAGTGTATCACCGGAGATCAAGTAATTGTTAAAGTAAAAACACACTGAATCATTCGTATGTCCAGGTGTATTAATGACTTTTATATCCTTGGCATCAAGTTCTATCACGCCACTATTGATCAACTCGTCATATCCTATGAATCTCGCTTTCGATCCTTTGAGGAGCGCGCTGTTCCCGCTTGTATGATCAGGATGTCCATGGGTATTTGTCACAAAAAGGAGATTCAAATTCCGGTTTTTGATAAATTCAAGAATATCTTTCGAAGTGACGCCGTCAATGGCGATGGCCTCTTGTTCCCCATATACAAGATAGCTTAAATTATCAGTACTATGACGAAACTGTTTCACACTCAGCATTT
>DNUI01000124.1 GCA_003508565.1 Syntrophaceae bacterium | reverse complement strand
GGGACCCATTTTTTCCAGGACCTAGTGGAGATGGATGTTTTCTATATGGCAGTCTATCCCGATAAGGAAGAAGTCTTCTTCAATACGGCATGGCTGGAATCCCTGCCCAACCGCCTGGCTGATATTTCCGCACAGGACAGCCATTATGCGGATGTAGTTCGCGTGTATGACGTGGAGGCGAAAAACCTGAAACTTCTGTCCGATGTGGTAACCCAGCAGCTGATCTGCTTTACCCAGCCATAATACCACTTCGCCTTCATTCGTCTAACTGTGTTGGTTGCGTCGTCGGCTCCTCAACGTATTAGTAATACGCCTGCGTCACCTCCTCCTTGCCGCCTTGTTATACTTTTGAATGCAAAGTGGTATAAGAAATCATAAAGACAAACAGCCGCAGCTTGAAGAGAACTGCGGCTGTTCTTGGTGATGATGTATAGTCAGATGTAACGACTGATTACACGACGCCGTAAGCCAGCATGGCGTTGGCTACTTTGATGAAGCCGGCGATGTTGGCGCCGGTCACGTAGTCGCCCTTCTTGCCGTATGTCTCGGCGGTTTCAACGCAGGCCTTGTGGATGCTCTTCATAATGATCAGGAGGCGCTTATCCACTTCATCTCTTGTCCATGAGATCTTCATGCTGTTCTGGCTCATTTCCAGACCGGAGGTGGCTACGCCACCGGCGTTTGAGGCCTTTCCCGGGGCGTACAGGATATTGTTTTCCTGGAAAATCTTTACGGCATCCGGAGTTGACGGCATATTCGCTCCCTCAGCAACGCAGATGCAGCCATTCTTCACAAGGGCCGCAGCGTGAGAGGCGTCGATTTCATTCTGCGTGGCGCAGGGCATGGCGATATCGACTTTGATGCCCTGGTCGCGGATCACGTCCCAGACGCTGGCTCCTTCGTAGCATGCGGTTTTGTATTTATCTGCATATTCCTTGATCCGCCCGCGTTTGACGTTCTTCAGTTCCATGACGTACGTGCACTTCTTGTCGTCGATGCCTTTCTCGTCCACAACGGTAGAGCTGGAATCGCACAGAGTGATGACCTTTCCGCCCAACTGGTTGACCTTCTCCACGGTGTACTGGGCCACGTTGCCAGAGCCGCTGACGGCGACGACCTTGCCTTTATAATCGAGGCCACGCGTAGCCAGCATTTCTGCCGCAAAATAGGTTGTTCCATACCCGGTCGCCTCGGGGCGAATCAGGCTGCCGCCATATTCGAGGCCCTTGCCGGTCAGAACGCCCGTGTGTTCATTGCGGATTTTCTTGTAATAACCGTAAAGATAACCGATCTCACGAGCGCCCACGCCTATATCGCCGGCGGGGACGTCCGTTTCCGGACCGACATGGCGGAACATTTCACGCATGAAGGCCTGGCAGAAACGCATCACTTCGCCATCCGATTTCCCCTTGGGATCAAAATCCGATCCGCCCTTGGCGCCACCCATGGGCAGTGTCGTCAAGGCGTTCTTGAAGGTCTGTTCAAAACCTAAAAATTTAATGATCCCCAGATTTACGGAGGGATGGAAACGGAGCCCGCCCTTGAAAGGCCCGATGGCGTTGTTGTACTGGATTCGGAATCCGCGGTTGACGCTGACGTTACCTTTGTCGTCCACCCAGGGAACCCGGAAGATCATCGATCGTTCGGGCTCCACGATCCGCTCATAGATGTTTGCCTTCACAAACTCCGGGTGTCTTTTGGCCGTCGGCTCAAGTGTTTCCATAACCTCTTCCACAGCCTGATGGAACTCCGGCTGATCAGGATCGATCTGTTTGACCTTTGCGAGTACATCTTTAATGACTGACATAATAAACCCCTTTCATAAAATTAGATTTTTCTATTTGTATATGTCATTATACAGACATAAAAAAACCGTTATATACCTTTGATCAGCTCATCGAAAGGCTTCATGGCCCTATATTCCATCACGGTGGACATGGCCAGGTGTTCCACTTCAAACGCTGCTTCCTGGACACATGCGGGCGGATTGAGACCGCCGATCAGGATGACCCCCACTTTGTTCATATCTACAGGAACCTGACACACAGCCTCGCTGATTTCGCCCATTATAAGGACGCCATTGATACCTGCTTTTTCGAGTTTTGCGAGCAGGGAGCGGGTCAGCGGGTAGCAGGGCGCCGGAATTTCCCGAAAGTTCGCGAGAATGGTGCCTTCCCCCTTCGTAATCGCGTTGGTCACAGAGGTCATTTTCCCCCGGATAAAAACCTCTGACGGATCGAGAGACGAGCCGGAGTAATGGATCAGTTCCACAAATCTCAGGGGGTAGCGGTTTTTGACTTGGAGGATGCCGCCAAATTTTGAATCCATCGGAATGCCGTGCTTCAGGAGGACTCCATTGACAACAATGCTGCATACCGTGGCAAAACCGATTTTCCCTTCGGGGATAAGAACACCTCCAAGGTATTGGCCCTCACTCGCTGTCGCAACGCGATTGCTCACGACAAAATCCGATTCAAAAACCGGCTCCATGATCTTGAGCGCATAAGGAAACGAGGTCTTCGAAAACAATGAAATATTAATCGGTAGAAGACCATCACCTGTGTCTGGATCTAATGTCGTCTGGAAGGCCAGGATCTCAATACGCGAGATCGCGAGTCCTACTTTGTCCCGGACCATTGCTTTGCCGACTTCGTCGATTCCCATAGCCGTGATAACCCTCCCGTCCCTTTTACCTACCAGCATCGTGAGGCCTTTTTCATCCATGAGTTTCAGATGATAACGGACAGCCCGCTCGCTGGGCATAAAGCCCCTGTCCTGCATTTTCCGGGCGATCAGACGGGAACCAAGAGGTCCTCCGGCTTCATGGAGGATACGCAGGATCATCAGGGTTTTTCTCTCAACAGCTTCATCTCTTGTAAAAACTTTACCCATCGGCAATCGGCAATCCTTTGCCGATGGGTACTACACGGAATCGTATGACCTGTCAATAAAAAATTTCACCTTTTAAGGGGAAGTGGGAAAGTCTTGAATTACTTTTTTACTATAATCCGCAAATGCTGGATAATGGTCACGCAAACGATTAATCTGCGCTTATTTATTCAATGGCGGGGAATCATTTTTTTACTAATTATTTACACTTTCCTTCCCCTTCTTAACAGCATCCTTATATCCTTATTGTTATTATAAAAAAACAGATAGGTGCATTCTATGGATTTTATATTTCTATGCCTGATCGGGATTTTTTTCGGAATAACCTGGTTTTTTATCAGGATAGTCGATTCTCTTTAGAGGTATTCAAAATGAATTCTTTCTATATGATTGGATCAATTATTGTTATCGGTCTTATCGTGTATCTATTTATAGCCCTGCTTAAACCGGAGTTGTTCACATGACCGCCAACGGACTCCTTCAGGTTGCACTCTATTTCATTGTGCTTATTGCCGTGGCGATACCCCTGGGGAATTATATGGCCAGAGTCTATTCAGGGGAACCGGTTTTATTAAGCAGGATCGCCGGACCTCTGGAACGATGGATTTACCGATGCTGCCGGATTGATGCAGAACAGGAAATGTCTTGGAA
>DNUI01000122.1 GCA_003508565.1 Syntrophaceae bacterium | reverse complement strand
ACTCACCCCGTCATCTTGTTAAAACCGGATTTATTATTCCAATTTTTAAAGACACCTACATCCTTGGCATGCAATGCCGCTATATGAGTAAACGGCGGGATCGTACCGGAGGATCAGTTGGAGAGTCCGTTGTTGCCGACCTGACTCTCGCCGCCCAGAATATCGTAAAGGGTCTCGGCCTGTCTTTCGGCATTTATAACGTCTTTGACAAAAATTACTCCGATCCCGTCTCAGCCGACCACGTGCAAACTGCCATACGGCAAGACGAACGAAACTATCGCTTCAAGATAGATTATTTGTTCTAAAATTAATAGATAGTTATATGCCTATAGGGAAACGCATAATTCTCATTTTTTTGATTGTCCTCATATCCTGTTCTGCGCATGCCGGAGAATATAAGGTCGCAGTGATTACAAGTGACAGTCCCCTCCCCTATGATGAGGTCATTGCAGGATTCAAAGCTGACCTGCAAGGGATGGACATCCGCTTGATATCTGTCGAGGGAGTGGGTAACCGTTCCACGATGGCCGCGAAAATCTCTGCCATCCGACCTGATGCCATTCTTTGTATAGGGACAAAGGCGCTGGAAAGCGTTTCTGCTATAAAGAATATTCCTAAAATCTATTGCCTCATCACCCTTTCAAAGGCTTACTCTCTTGCCGACACACAAGGGGTGTATGGAGTTGTCATCGATATACCCCCGGCAATGCAATTTAAAATTATAAAAAATGCCTTTCCAAAAGTAAAACGCATCGGCGTCATCTACAACCCCAAATACAGTAAGAAACTGATTGATGAGGCAGAAAAGAGCGCCCATGCCATGGGACTTCGTGTGATTGGGGCACAGGTTCATTCCATTAAAGATATCCCTTCCGCCCTTCAGAAATTAGAAAACGGGATCGATCTTTTATGGTCCATCTACGACCAGACAGTGTATGGTCCTGAGACTGCCAAATATATTCTGTTGTTTTCACTGCGAAAGAATATTCCTTTTGTCGGTTTCTCACCCCAATTTGCCAAAGCCGGCGCTCTTTTAGCTGTCTATGGAAATTATAGAGACATGGGACGTCAGGCGGCATTCATTGCGAAGAAAGTCTTACACAACAAGGAACCGGAATATAGATATCCGGAATATAGATATATCGAACCAAGAGCAACAGGATTTGCCGTCAACGAAAAGGCCGCAAGGGCCCTCAATGTATCGTTTCCCGAGAATTTTCTACGGACAGCAGATAAAATTTACTGAAGGGAAAAACTGCCATGAACATGCGCAAAACACTCGCACAGCTCATCCCGCTCAGGCTGAAAGGAAAGATCATCCTCTACGGCATCGCGATGATTGTGTGTATTGTCACCATTATCACTTTTTATTTCATACATACCGAAAAAACCATATTCCAAAATGAGTTAAAAAACAGGGCTGCTTCTCTCATCAGGAATCTTGCTTACAATTGTGAGTACCCTGTGCTGTTGGAAGATATGTCAGCCATACGACAATTAGCGGCAGGCTTCATGAACGACCATGATGTGGCATTCATCGATATCCGAAACACGGAAGGCAAGATTCTGTTCCATTCAGAAAAAGAACCCTTTCCACAGGGATCTTTCAGTAAAAGGCATCCGGTTCAGAACGAAAACAACCAGGTGGTTTTTTCTGAGCACGGCAGATTTCTGTTTGCTTCTCTCCCTGTCTTGAAACCAACGGAAGGTGTTCTTTCTCACATCATTGAATCCACGGACAATCAGGGGCAAAAGACTATTGGAGGTGTCACAGTTGGATTCTCGTTAAAAAGAACAAATAAAATGATCTATGCAACTATTATGAATACCTTGCTCCTCACCATTGTTATCACTATTGTGAGTATTATCTTATTCATATCCCGCGCAAACAGTTTAATACGGCCATTACAGATGTTAGTGCGAGGCACCCGGGAAGTTACTTCAGGCAATTTCTCCCACAGGGTTCATGTGAAGAGAAAAGACGAATTGGGTGACCTTTCTGATGCCTTTAATGTAATGACAGAAAATCTGGAAAACCATCAGAAGTCACTTGATGGCTACCATTACAAGCTGGAGGAGAAAATTCGTGAGAGAACCCTGGAGCTGTTCGAACGGGAAGAGGCATTGAGAGAATCGGAGAAAAAGTACCGGACCATCTTCGAAAATACGGGAACGGCCATGGTAATTATTGAAGACAACCGCATCCTGTCTCTGGTAAACACGGAATTTGAAAAACTCACGGGCTATTCGAAAGAAGAAGTGGAAGACAAAAAAAGCTGGACGGAATTCTTGGTCAAATATGATTTGGAAAAGATGACCGCTTACCATAAACTCCGCACGATGAACCCGAACGCTGCTCCAAAAAAATACGAATTTCAACTCAAACACAGAAACGGAGAAATTAAAGATATTTTTATCAATATAGACAGAATCCCGGGAACGAAAACAAGCCTGGCATCCCTTATAGACCTTACTGAACAGAAGAAACTGTCTACACAGCTTCTTCGTGCCCAGAAGATGGAGGCAATGGGCACATTAGCCGGCGGTGTCGCCCATGACCTGAATAACGTCCTGGGAGTTGTTGTGGGCTACTCGGAACTGCTTCTATTGGAAATGCCTGAGGGAAACCCCTTGAAAAAATACATAACGCATATTTTGCAATCCGGGGTAAGGGCCACCGCAATCATTCAAGACCTTCTTACCATGGCGAGACGAGGTGTCGCCGTTTCTGAAGTCATCAACATCAATGATATCATTTCCGAATATCTCAAGACACCGGAATTCGAGAAAATGCTGTCCTTCCATGAACTGGTCACGGTGAGGACCGATCTTGAAGTAAATCTGCTGAATATCATGGGTTCTCCTGTACACTTGAGTAAGACTATCATGAACCTTGTTTCCAACGCCGCTGAGGCCATGCCGGACGGCGGCAAGATCTCTATTACTTCATCAAATCGCTACATAGATATCCCGATTAAGGGATATGACAACATGGCAGAAGGGGACTATGTAATGGTTTCCGTATCCGATACTGGAAAAGGAATTTCTGCCAAAGATATCGGCAGGATATTTGAGCCATTTTATACAAAAAAGGTTATGGGCCGAAGCGGAACGGGACTGGGACTGGCAGTAGTCTGGGGGACAGTAAAAGACCACAGAGGATATATCGATGTCTGGAGTGAAGAAGGAAAAGGAACAACGTTTACCCTCTATTTCCCCGTTACGAGGAAGGAGCTATCCGGGAAACAGTCTCCCGTTCCTGTGAGTGAGTATATTGGCAGGGGAGAGAATCTTCTCGTTATTGACGATATCCCCTCACAGAGGGAATTGGCAAATGCCATCCTGAGTATGCTGAACTACAGAGTAACGTTTGCCTCCAGTGGAGAAGAGGCTGTGGATTATCTCACAGTTCACCACGCAGATCTCATCATTCTCGATATGATCATGGATCCCGGCATAGACGGACTGGAGACATACAAAAGGATACTCAAGATCAATCCACATCAGAAGGCGATTATTGTAAGCGGTTTTTCTGAAACTGACCGCGTGAAAGAAACCCAGGAACTGGGAGCCGGCGCGTATGTGAAGAAACCCTATATACGTGAAAAAATCGGGCTGGCCATCCGCAAAGAACTGGACAAGCCAATAGGAGGGTAAGAGGAGGGGAACCTTATTTATAAATAATTGTCCCAACCGGTTTACCGTTAAGCGCTTTCGTCAAATTCCCCTTCTCCAGACCGTTAATGATCTGTATTTTATCTATGACTTCACTGCTCTGAAGAATTTCAAGACAAGGTCTCTCAATGATGAGGTCATCTAAATCTTTTTTCAAGAGTTCATCGACGCTTATTTCAGGGATAAATTCAAGATTGCCCTTCTTTTTTGGATCATCCGTATAAAGACCCTTCTCATCCTTCACGAGAATGCAGCTTCTGGCGCCGATCAAATCAGCCAGTATCACTGTACCGACATCCGTTCTATGAATGGGTATCCGCCATTCTGCTGTCGGGATAGCAAAAAAGTCATACGGGGGCATGCCGTGCAAAACAGGTATGCAATCCTGAACAAAATATGTCGGGAGTTTCATAATTTCATCATGTCCTATCTTGATGCCGCCCCATGGGGAAAGGAGAGTCGAGACGAGAAGAGCGTTCTGTTCAGAAACTGAGCTCCCAAATTTCGCGATGATGCCTGTAGGCATGCCCAGTTCAAGGCCTATGGCATAGATATGCCTGCTCCGGGTTCCACCGCCAGTCGTAATGAGCATCCTGTGTTCATTTTTGTTTGCAACGATTTCCCTGATAAGTCCGGGAAGTGCTTTTTTGCCCCGGTCACAAATGGCCTGGCCCCCTATTTTTATCGCATTCACATCCGGGAAAAGGCGTTGCTGCGGTGCAATCTTGAAGTTCTTTGCGAATGATT
>DNUI01000064.1 GCA_003508565.1 Syntrophaceae bacterium | reverse complement strand
ATTAAAGACAAAATAGACGCCAATATTCAAGCTGTTCTCGCCCATGGAAATTACATCATGGGTCCGGAGGTAAAAAGGCTGGAAGAAAATCTTGCCGATTACGTAGGAGCCAAATATGCCATCGGTTGTGCCTCAGGAACCGATGCCCTGTTAATGGCACTGATGGCATTCGGCATAGGTCCGGGAGACGCGGTCTTTACCACCCCATTCACCTTTATTTCTACAGCCGAAGTCATCAGTCTCCTGGGAGCTACACCGGTCTTCGTTGACGTCGATCGCAAAACATTCAACATCGACCCATCGAAACTCAGGAATGTGATCCTTTCATTAAGGAGGAATTCAGGCAATTATCCCTTGCCGAAGGTACCATCGAAACTGGTTCCAAAAGCCATAATCCCTGTGGATCTTTTTGGGCTCCCGGCAGACTACGATGCCATCGAAGCTATCGCAAAAGAGGAAGGAATGTCAGTCATAGAAGATGCAGCCCAATCGTTCGGGGCTGAATACAAGGGCAGGAAGACCTGCTCGTTCGGTAATATCGCATGTACTTCCTTTTTCCCTGCAAAACCCCTGGGATGCTACGGCGATGGGGGCATGTGTTTTACGGACGACGACCGCCTGGCGGAAACGCTCAGATCAATCTGCGTTCATGGAAAGGGGAGCCACAAGTACGACAATATCCGCATCGGCATCAACGGCCGCTTAGATACTCTGCAGGCAGCTATTCTTATGGCAAAGTTTGAAATATTCCCGGAAGAGGTTGAACTGCGGCAAACCAGAGCCAGCCATTACAACAGTATCTTATCGACTGCCACTTTCTTAGATCTTCCTTCAGTACCTTTTCACTATAAAAGTGCCTGGGCACAGTATTCCGTTGTAGTGAAAGATCGTAACAACCGTGATGAACTCATGAAGAAGCTTCAACGTGAAGGTATTCCCACAGCGATCTATTATCCAAAGCCACTTCACGTGCAATCGGCTTTCGCTTATCTAAATTATCGAGAAGGGGATTTCCCTGAAAGCGAGGATATCGCCCGCCGCATCTTTAGCCTCCCAATGCATCCTTACCTGTCTGAAGCCGATCAAGAGGGGATTGCGCAAGTCCTAAGCGATGAGGGATAATTCATGCTTTTATCACACATTTATTTATACGCAGTTTTTTACTTTCAATGAATGGAGTATTCAATCATGCATAAGCCTAAGCAGATTCGTAAAGAGGCTTACATTGCTGTGGTCGGCGGAGGTTATTGGGGGAAAAACCTCATCCGTAATTTCCATCAGTTAGGCGTCCTGAAAATCGTTTGTGATCAAGATGAACGCACATGCCGGGCCTTGATGAAAGAATATCCCGGGATTGATACGACACCGGTACTTGAAGATGTACTTAAAAATAATGATGTACAAGGGGTCGTGGTCGCAACACCCGCCGCACTCCACTATGAGATCGCAAATAAGGCCCTTCTGGCAGGGCGGCACATCTTTGTTGAGAAGCCATTGTCACTAAATTATCGTGATGGAGAAAAACTGGTACTGCTTGCCCATGAAAGAAAGCGGACGTTGTTTGTCGGGCATATCTTGCATTATCACCCTGCTGTTGTGAAACTCAAGGAAATGATCAGGAAAGGCACCATTGGCCGCCTCCAGTATATCTACTCTCGACGCTTGAGCCTGGGGAAGATCCGACGGGAGGAGAACATCCTGTGGTCATTTGCACCCCACGATATCTCTCTCATTCTCGGTCTCACTGGCGAGGAACCATCCTATGTGGACGCTGTGGGCAACAACTTTCTTCATGCGCGTATCCCCGATGTTACCATGACAAACCTCAAGTTCCCCTCTGGAATCGGCGCCCATATCTTTGTGAGTTGGTTGAACCCTTTCAAAGAACAGCGCCTTATCGTGGTAGGCGACCGGGGGATGATCGTCTTCGACGACACCCAGCCCGTAAATCAAAAACTCGTCCACTATCCCCACGAGATTCACTGGCACAACGGTACACCGGTTCCGGAGAAGGCAGAAGGCATCCCCATAGATATTTCGGATCACTGGGAGGAACCGCTGAGATCCGAATGCCAGGCATTCCTGGATTCCATGCGCACCGGCGTCAGTCCCATCACTTCTGGAGAAGAAGGACTCCGGGTGCTGCATATCCTCGAGATCTGCCAGCGATCCCTGGAAGAAAAGGAACCAACCATACCCCGGGCTGAATTGAGTACTCCGCCCGTGATCCCGGCCGTCATCCCCGGCGGACCGACTCCGGACGGTGTCTTTGTCCACCCCACGGCCGTCATTGATAATAACGTCACTATCGGTAAGGGAACAAAGATCTGGCATTTTTCTCATATCCTCCCTCATTCTGAAATCGGGGAGAAGTGCACTATCGGGCAGAACGTCGTCATCGGACCCGACGTGACAATAGGCAGCAATTGTAAGATCCAGAATAACGTTTCCGTCTATAAGGGAGTCATCCTGGAGGAGGGCGTCTTCTGCGGTCCCTCCATGGTCTTCACGAACATTTACAACCCCCGGGCAGAGATTTCGAAGATGGATCAGGTCCGGTCTACCCTGGTGAAACGGGGGGCCACCCTGGGAGCCAACTGCACTATCGTCTGCGGCAATACCATTGGGCGCTATGCTTTCATTGGCGCCGGGGCCGTCGTCACAGAGGATGTCGCCGATTATGCTCTGGTGGCGGGCAACCCGGCCAGGCACATCGGATGGGTGTGCGAATGCGGGGAGCGGCTGGATGTTAAAAAGGCGTGCACGGTCTGCGGAAAGAAATACCGAAAAGCAGCGAAAGGATTGCGCGTGTGCTCCAGTATTTCGAAAGACAAGCAGGAATCATTTAATAAAAATTGACCTACTCTTTTTAACCTATAATCGCCTAGTTTATTCTAAGCTGTCTTTACCAGCCTTACTCTCGGATCCCAACGAGGAATTCTTTTTGACAATCTTTGGATAATTGATCGATGGACAGTACTCAAGAATATTTTTCTTCAGTGAAGGGCCCGCGAATCTTTAGAAAAGTACAACCTTCTGAAAACATTAGGAGCGTAACATCTTTGAATGAATTCATGAATAAATCATCAGCAGACCTTGTGGGATTTGTCACTAATGGTTTGCTTGTCACCCCTGATTAGACACGACCGATCGCAGAAATGTCGAGGCACCTAATCTGCGGATGATGACCTGCTTGCATCTTGACCGAGACTCTTTTGATCAAGCACAGTGTTTGCCATCGCCTTCCGCATAGAGTTTTCTCCTAAACAAAGAAGAAGCCACTAAAAAATGTCATTACCGTTAGTGTCCGTCGTAATTCCGACTTATAACCGCGCCAATATAGTCACGAAGGCCGTGGATAGTATCTTGGCTCAGACCTATACAGATTATGAGATCATTGTAGTCGATGATGGTTCCGTGGACGATACGCGGGAGGTACTCGCACGATATGGCGACAGGATCCGCTATATCTTTCAACAGAATTCAGGTGTGAGTGCGGCCAGGAATGCCGGCATTTTGTCCGCTATGGGCCGATGGATTACCTTTTTGGATTCTGACGATGAGTGGCTGCCGACAAAACTTGAGAAGCAGATTCAAATAGCCACCAATAACCCTTCGATTGTTGCTTCAATCACGAATGTAGCAATTGCGGTTTCTGACCACAAAGAAATTGATCTTTTCAACATGAGAGGTTTTCAAGTCGATTCCATTGCGCCATTAATAATCAGCCGACCTTTGATTCTTTTCTGTCACTTGGAACCGTTTTGTCAATCCCTATTTGTGCTTCGCGATAAACTGTTGGCGGTGGGGCTTTTCGATACGGGGATAAGTCTCCATGAGGACCAAGACCTTATATACCGAATATCTTTGCAAGGACCATGGGCTGTAACAGGTGAAAAACTTGTCCGAATATTCCGACGAGGGGATGTCGGCATTGCCCTTTCGCTGCAACATGCGCGAGATCCTCGGTTTTCAGCGTGGATTCGGATCAAAATATGTAGGAAGCTGCTGGCAGGATGGGATCTTACCCGGGAGGAGCAAAGAGTTATGAGGAAAAAACTGAGTAGCTTTCGCTTGGAGGAAGGCACATATCTTTATCGGCAGGGTTTAATAAAAAAGGCCCAAAGATCTTTTGTTCATTCTTTTTTAGACAATCCATCTTTCAAATCACTATTGCGATCAAGTCTGGTGCTCTGTTTAGGTTCAAAAGGAATTGAGTTCCTTCAAAAATACCGTTCAAAGAAACCCTCAGGATTTCGTCGGTCGGATCTTGACCAAGCCGCGTTGTCGACGGACAAAGTAACTGAAAGGCAATGACGGTTTCACTTACGGTCTGTGACTGCAGTTAATGCTGAAAGAGTCCTCCAAGCTAACATGGCTTCTTCTGCACTGTTAAATGGCGGCCGAATTCCGCTGATTATTGAACGCAGACACATACGCACCGGTGCGGTGTGTAATGCCGGACTGTCACGCACGAATGCGGAGGTGATTATTTCCCCCTACCAGGACATGTACCTTCATCTGGACGGGGACATCAGGCTTATTTCTGTCCGATCCAGCATTGAAAAAAGCCACTCGGAGTTCAGCGATCCTTTTTGCAAAGAAAAGAAACTATGAAAGTCATTGTAGCTATTGCAAATCACGGAACCAGGCATGCGTCATATGTTCAGCGACTTATTGATGAGTACCGTTCCATGCCCTATGAGGTAGCGATTGTTATTTTGTCCAACATTCCAAAGGATTTCGGCCATGATGTCGAGGTTAAGGTGGGGTTACCTGAGAAAAATCCCCGGTCATTGCCTTTTGGTCATAAGCAGCTTTTTGCGGACCGCAAGGACGATTACGATCTCTTTATTTACTCAGAGGATGATACGTTAATTACACAGCGAAATATAGAAGCATTCCTTGAAACGCAGGCGGATCTTCCGGTTGATCACATTGCAGGATTCTTGCGTTATGAGGAGGATTCTCATGGCAACCGGTTCTGCTCCTCAATGCACTCACATTTCCACTGGCGCCCTGGTTCCCTTCGCAAATACCGTCGGCACTATTATGCATATTTCACAAACATGCACTCTGCATGCTTTATTCTCACGAAAGAACAGCTCAAGCGCTGTATCGCTTCCGGCGAATTCCTTGTACGCCCCCATGAAGGTAGATACGCTTTATTGGAATCCGCTGCGACCGACCCATACACACAATGTGGCCTCAAAAAAGTGATTTGTATTTCACGAATTGACGACTTTCTTTTACATCATCTCCCAAACGATTACCTGGGACATTTAGGGTTACCATTCGATGAAATGCGCATCCAAATCAAGCGAATGCTTGAATTGGGAGAGACTTATAGTTCAGACGTGTTTATTCCGGAGCATACCGGTTTGGATATTTGGCGATGGGAAAAATGCTACTACGACCACGCTGATAAAGGACTAATTGAAATCCTTCCTGATAAAGCACACATGATCCTGTCGATTGGATGCGGCCGGGGACAAACGGAATACTTGATGGCAGAATCCGGCAGGACTGTCGAAGTAATCCCTTTGGACGATTATATCTCTACGCTTGCCGAAAAAAGAGGCTTGATTTGCCTAAGTGCTTCATGGAAGGCTCTTTTTGATATGCCGAAAGAAAAAAAATACGACCTGATTTATTTGTCTGACATTTTATGCTATATTCAAGACCCAATTTCAGTGCTGCAAGCATGCAAACAGCACCTGCGACCCAATGGACAGCTTTTATTGAGTTTTCACAACTTTGACAGTATTAAAAACATAAGATATAAAAAACTCAAGTCTGATTCGGTCAACCTAAACTTCTGTACCAGCAAAATGGTGAGACGCTGGATAGAGGTTTCTGGCTTCAAGGTAAGCCGGATTTATGCACCCGTGATCAAGAAAGTTGCTGTTTTTGATCGAATCTCATTAGGATTATTCCGAAATAGACTATCTGCTAAAATCGCGATTCTCGCGAGCCTTATCTGACCAAAATACACTATTCACTTTTGAATGCAACGCTGGTTGCAGGCACTCTTGTTATCAGTGCACTCTTTGAATGCACCAAACTCTTTGCACAACCGCATGGCAATCTTCTGGTATCTTTCCGCACGTGATACGAAATAATGTTATTTCAAGCATTTCTGGATTCCGGCCTGCGCCGGAATGTCGTTAGGAGTGCATTTTGCAAAGGTCTCGCACCATCGACGAACTCGTGGTTGTGCTGCGAAAATCCCAAAAGCTTTTGAAACATTCCTGAAGTAAAATAACAATTAAAGTATTCAAAATCTGAACATGAAAAATATCAAGGAAG
Organism: Syntrophaceae bacterium; assembly: GCA_003508565.1. Taxonomy (GTDB): domain Bacteria; phylum Desulfobacterota; class Syntrophia; order Syntrophales; family UBA2185; genus UBA2185. The sequence goes on along the minus strand of DNUI01000064.1, from coordinate 3,323 downwards.
TTGTTGCCTGGCGTTTATGCGTTGGATGCGGTGCCTGTAAGTATATATGTCCTCAAAGCAAAATTACGCTTGTTAATATAGTCGATCAGGGAATCAGGCCCGTTATTGAGGAAGTCGAACAATGCAATTCATGTACTGACTGTCTGAAAGTATGCCCCGGTTTAGAAACTATTTACTCTGAGGCATTTTCCGTACACGGCTTCATACCCAATCTGAAGGCAGGTTTCGGTACAGTTATCGAAGTGTGGGAAGGATATGCCGCAAATAAGGATATTCGTTATAACGGCTCATCCGGTGGTCTCGCAAGTGCTCTTGCTTTGTATTGTATTAAAGAGAAGGGAATGCACGGTGCCTTGCACATTGCAGCATCCAAGGATGAACCATGGAGAAACGAAACTGTCTTAAGCCAAACTTTTTCAGATATTTTAGCACGCACCGGTTCCAGATATGCCCCCGCTTCACCATGTGACAGTCTCATGAAAATAGAAGCTGCACCTGCACCATGTGTGTTTATAGGTAAGCCCTGCGATGTCGCCGGACTAAGGAAAGCCCAAATGCTAAGATCAGCTTTGAATGAAAATGTCGGCGTTGCAATAGGTATCTTTTGTGCCGGTACGCCATCAACGATGGGTACTTTTGAACTGCTAAAGCATTATAAAATTGATCCAAAAACGGTTTCGGAAATTCGGTATAGGGGAAAAGGATGGCCGGGAATGTTTAGAGTTCTCTTAAGAGGAGAAACATCACCCAGTTTTTATGAAGCGTCTTACAGGGAATCATGGGGATTTTTAAATAACTACCGGCCTTATCGGTGTTATTTGTGCCCAGATGGAACCAGTGAATTTGCCGACATATCCTGTGGAGATCCATGGTATCGAGAAGTTAGTGAAGACGAATTAGGTTTTTCACTTGTCCTCGTGAGGACTGAAAAGGGCCGTGAAATAGTTCAGGGTGCATTGAAAGCTGGATACGTGGTGCTGAAAAAATCTGATCCTAAAATATTGCAGGATTCCCAAAAAAACCTTCTCTTAAAAAGAGGCGCTATATGGGGCAGGCTAATGGCAATGAAAATGTTCGGAATTCCAACACCCCGACTCCAGGGTTTTTCACTTTTTTCTAATTGGTGTGGTTTACCCGCTTTGGATCAGATTCGATCTGCTCTTGGCACGGTTCGCAGGATACTAACGCGCAAATACTTCAGACCAATGAAAGACTATTAATAACAAACGATATAGACAGAAATTATGACAGTAGTTGTGTGATGGACTTCATATACAAAGAAATTGGTATCCCGCTTTTTATTATGGCACTGCTATTTTTTATCGTTTATTAAGAAAGTGGAAAAAGTCGGAGAATGATAAAAATTGATTTCTTAAGAATGAGAAGTCTTTTGAGAATCTCATTAATTATCACCATATTCATTTCATCAAGTATGGCACTTTGTGCTGTTACGGCTTCTGATGCATCCTGGGCACCTAAACCTGATAATCTCTTGTTAACAAATACAATCAGCCAATACGGGATCACCTGGAAGTTCGATCGGGAAGCACACGTCGGACAATTTGTGAACGGTGATTATTATGTGGTGGGTCCGGTGACTGTTGTGGAGATCATACCCAAACCAGAAAATGGCCGTAACGGATCATGTCTCAATGTATCTGCTGTTGATAAAATCGGATTCGATGACCGTATTCCACATGGCCGCTATGATTCATCACTTTTTTTAAAACCGCCTATCAAACTAAGGCCAGGAGATACGTTGCTTTCCTCTATCAGTTTGCAAGAAACACATACAATGACACCAATGCTTTGGCGAATTGGTAAAAATTTGGTTACACCGGTGCAGACAGTTGCCGCTCTCACCTGCCTTTCTGCACCCGTCCCTCCTGACGCCTTCAGACCTGCATACGCAAAAGGCGAGAAAACAATCTACCTCGCTCGCAATCTCCGTCGGGCACTTCTGCCCCGCCTTCCGCTGGTGGAACAAACACCCTCCCTTAATGAATGGGAACGTATTTTTCAACGGCCCTGGATTGATGTTGTTTTGGATCAATTCGGTGCTCCACTTGAGAACATGCCTGCCTATGGTCGCGAATTTGCTCGAGCAGTCGGTGTGGGGAGTCTGCTCTTGTGTCTCAATTTCGAAGACGTAGAAAAGGAAAAGCTGCTTATCAACTTCGTCCAAATCGGAATCGATATGTGGGGACTGGCTGGGCAGGGTTTTCAACCGGCAACCTGGAATGCTCTCGGCGGGCACGCCAATGGACGCAAATGGCCAATTATTTTCGCCGGTATTATGCTCGGAGTCACCGCAATGCAGCAACCCGAGAAGAAATACCGGTATTTGCGTTTCAGCGAGGATACACAAACGATGTTTGACCGGTGTTGGACTGGTGCCAAGGTAGTCTATGCGGGACATGTGGGTAAGAATGGATTAAAGCACCATGACGGATGGGGGGCTTATGAGCATCTGCCGCCTGAGCAATGGAAAAACGATATTGGTGAAAGTTATCGTCGCTGTTGTACCAGTAACGCATGGGTAGGTGAAGCGCTTGCAGCACGCCTCCTGCATGCTGAGCAACTATGGGATCATGATGCCTTTTTCATCTATGTCGATCGCTGGATGACAGAGGATGACACCAAAGCTCTTGATGCCATCAAAAAGGCTCGAGGCAGTGACTACAACAAAGTATGGGCGATGCAGGGATCGGTGTGGGATCCGTTCGTAAAAAAGATGTGGATCAAGTACCGTAACAACCTGCCTCCCGCACCAGATGGACATACTGATCCAAAGGCTTATGAGACATGGAAATAGATTCGCACCGGATACTGAACAAAGAATATTTATATTGTATTGACTTAATAATAAGGATTGAGCGTTCGCGATTCAGCTTGTATAGCTTTTTCTTGGTTTTTATTTGTTTGGCGATATTTCTATATGAAATTAATGCTCATCTTTAAAAATATAATATGGATAGCGGACCCTCATGACATTTTTCTATTCCATATATTGCGATAATCTTCACAAGTCGAAAGTGAATAGAGAAATCGTCAAAAATGTCGATTCGACTATCATGTTTTCTCCTTATCTAACATGATGTAATAATGAAGCAACTTCCGATACAGTCCGTTGATTCGACATATTTTGCCTTTCCCGATTCCTTGCCAATAATGAACATTCCTTTTGTGATCAACAAGTTGCGTGCTATTAATAATACTGGCACAAATTATGCTAATAGGGGTGAGAGAATTATACTGGCACGTGTTATGCGGATAGGGGAGAGAGGTATATATGAAAGCAATGATTCGTACGAAAATACTCT
>DNUI01000182.1:2833-10344 GCA_003508565.1 Syntrophaceae bacterium | reverse complement strand
GCCCGGACCTGAAGTCGCCGTCATGACCTTCATGCCGGCCATGGATGCCCCCAGGCAGTAGCCGATGGAAGCGATTTCGTCTTCCCCCTGGAGTACGATGCCTCCCGCACCGGGGAGCCTTTTCAGCATGGCGGCAAGGAGGCTGCTGGCCGGGGTGATGGGGTATGCGGCAAAGAAGCGACAGCCCGCGTAGATCGCCCCCATTGCCATCGCCTCGTTACCTTCTAAGAATAGGACACCCATGATGATTGTAAGAGTCTGATTCTTCCTCCGGTTAGCTGTGAACCGGAAATTCTAACAAACGGACATCTTCGAGATCAATTACGATAACTAAATCGAATGTGGCTCTATGGACTCCGTATAAAACGGCTGCGATACCTCCTATCACGAGGTATTTCACATTATATTTTTGAAAGGATTTGAATACGTCTATTAAAAGGTCGATCATCTTTTCTTTCCACAATTTCTGGATTCAATGTCAAGGCTGAATCGGTATACCGGCACAGCAAATCCATTCTTTCCTCTACAGATAATGATCGAAACCATTCAACCTTAGCTTCAATAGATTCATCATCGCGATTGTGAGATATTTTTGTATTCATATTGGTTATTTACTACAAAGTGATCTCTTTTTCCATGACTAAAAAACCCCGCTCTCCTCGAGACTCAGGGTTATTATTGGAAGTGGGTATTAAATCCTCTTATTATTCCACCCCGAACTCAATGCCTTGGGCAAGGGGCATGTCACGGGACCAGTTGATGGTGTTCGTCTGCCTCCGCATATAGGCTTTCCATGCGTCCGAACCGGATTCCCGCCCGCCGCCGGTGTCTTTTTCACCGCCGAAGGCGCCACCGATTTCCGCCCCGGAGGTACCGATGTTCACGTTTGCGATGCCGCAATCGCTTCCCTGGTGGCTCAGAAACAGCTCGCTTTCGCCCACGTCACTAGTGAAAATTGAGGAACTGAGACCCTGGGGCACGCCGTTGTTGTAACGGATGGCCTCGTCAAGGGTATCATAAGGGATCATATAAACTATGGGAGCAAAGGTTTCTTCCTGAATAATAGGACAGTCATGTCGGGCCTCGCAGATACAGGGGGTGACGTACGTGCCCGTATCGTAAATGCCGCCGGAAAGCACTTCGCCTCCGTAAATGATCCTCCCACCCTGGCTTTCGAGTGTCTTGAGCGCTTTCTGCATTGTGTGGACGGCCTCACGTTCGATCAACGGTCCCATGAGGACACCGTCTTCCATGGGATTGCCGATTTTCACCTGGCCGTAGGCCCGGATCAGAAATTCGGCAAGAGGTGTGAAAATGTCCCTGTGGGCGATGATGCGGCGTATGGTGGTGCAGCGCTGACCAGCGGTACCGACGGCTCCGAAAAGTATGGCGCGGACTGCAAGATCAAGGTCTGCCTTTGCGGTGACGATGACGGCGTTGTTTCCGCCCAGTTCCAGGAGTGTGCTCCCCAGGCGTGAAGCCACCACCTGTCCTGCATAACGTCCCATGGCGACGCTCCCTGTTGCTGAAACGAGGGGCACGCGTCTGTCTGCAAGAAGCAGTTCACCGACCTCTTTTCGGTTTCCGATGACAATGTTAAGGATCCCCTGTGACAGTCCATTTTCTTGCAGAACAGGGTCGATGATTTTCATCGCAGCGATAGCGGTAAGGCATGCTTTGCTCGATGGTTTCCAGATGACCGTATCTCCCGCCACCAGGGCCATCATGGCATTCCATGCCCACACAGCCACGGGAAAATTGAAGGCGGTAATAACACCGACGGGCCCAAGAGGGTGCCACTGTTCATACATCCGGTGCATGGGACGTTCACTGTGCATACTAAGACCGTAAAGCATGCGCGACTGACCGACGGCAAAATCGCAGATGTCGATCATTTCCTGAACTTCCCCTTCGGCTTCGGCCCTGATCTTGCCCACTTCTAAAGAGAGCAGCATCCCCAATTCCCGCTTGCGGGTACGCACTGCATTACCAATCTGCCGTACAAGTTCGCCGCGTCTCGGCGCCGGCATCATTCGCCATTGAAGGAATGCTTCACAGGCCCGGGCTGTCACCTGTTCGTAATCATGTGCGGAAGTCTGCCGAACCCTGGCGATGACACGGCCGTCAATCGGTGAGACCGATTCAATCAGGTCTCCAGAACATTCCCGCCAGGCGCCGCCCATTCCCGCCCCCGGATTTATTTCAGAGAGCCCAAGTTCTTCCAGTATTGCGTGTATAGTCTTCATCGGCCCCCCCTTATTCTCATATTCCCCATATACCCTCCGTTAAGAAAGTGGAGCAGGGGAGAATTTGATATTTCCTTTGAAAATCCCTCTAAATCTCCCTTTTGCAAAAGGGAGACTTCAAAGAATCGATAATTTTCATGCCTCGTGGTGCCCAGAGGATATGAGACTAACTGTAAAAAGTACCCTGCAAACCCTTGAGGGACATCGGGAAATAGAAATGGTTATTTCCCGCAAATTACAGAAATCTCAATGGACACATCCCGCGGCAGTTGTGCTGCCTGCACAGTTTCCCGGGCTGGGAGAATTTCGCCAAAATATCCACTGTAAATCTCGTTGAATTTTGCAAAATTACCGAGGTCATTTAAGAAGACGGTGGTTTTGAGGACATTCTTCAGGCTCATGCCTCCCGCTTCCACAATGGCTTTGATATTTTCCAGGGCGCGAACTACCTCGGCCTCAAAGTTTCCGGTTATTAATTCACCTGTCTTCGGATCAAGGGGAATCATCCCCGAAACAAACAGCAGATCACCGTACTGAACTGCTTGGGCATAAGGACCGATAGCCTTTGGGGCATTGGGAGTGCTTATGATTTTTCTTTCGATAGTATTCATACGTAGCCTCCTTCCATCTTCACATGGTCGCTTAACCTTTTCCCGATGATTAAATTCTGATTATCGATGGAACTGATGATTCTCAAAACCGGTAGATGAGTTCCAGCATGTGAAAATCCGCCCCCGTGGTGTGAGGTCCGTAGATTCCTGCATCGGAATAGTGCAGATACCGGTAGCCCACCCCCAGCCTTTTGTAGAGCGGAACACCGACGCCCGCGGTCAGGGCAAATTGGAACAATCCACCGTAGTCTTGCGTCCCGAATCGTTGCCTGCTAAACAGAGCCCCGCCAGCTCCCAGATCTAATGTAAACCGCCCATCTTTACTGCCAAGGGCGACTAAGGGAATGAAAGAAACGACCAGCGCGGTTTCCCCGGACCCATAAAGAGCGCCGATGCTGGTCATCAGCCTTGTGCCCCCTCCCCAGCCTGACTGGGAATACCACGCCCAAGGTAACTTGAAGTTCGCCGCCACGTCGTACTCCCAAAACTCCTCCGACGCCACATCTCCGATCACGTCAGTCCCTGAAAAGCGCGCCCGTATACTGACGCTCAGCAAATACTGTTTGATAGGATCTTGCTTTTCGTGTTCGTATATATCAACATCCCTTCCTTGTGTTGCCACTTTTGTTATAGTGCAAGACGTTGTGGGGGGGGCGTAGCCGACAGCGATTGCGCGGTTCGCATCTGCGATCAAAGTGGTTTTGTCCGCATAAAACGGGATAGCATTTATTCGGGCTCGCTTCTCGGAAACGGCCATGGTCTCCCCATCGCTCACAATGTATTCTTCTATGGCGATTACTTCCCGATTCTGATCAGCTGAGATATCTCCTGTAAGGAATACACAGAAAACTATCACTAACAAAGCTATGATTTTGACGTTTTTCATGAAGGAATAAATCCTCCGGGAGAGGGCTAATGCCATGAAATAGCAGGATGTTTCAAAATCCGGTTCATAAAATGTTTGCCAGATATCGCCCCGCAACTGGCTGGCGCCATACACTGTGGCAGCCCAATCTTCCCTCGCCTCCGATGCCTTCGCAAAAACGAGGACACATGCAACTGCCAGGATCGGCAGGAGTCTTTTCCATACTTCACAAATCGGAGTCGGCTTACGCATATATCACGGCCCATGGAGACAGCGGGTATCTACGGAGCTTTCTTGCTTCCAGGGAGGAAACCTGTATTGTCGAGGTGCTACAAAAATATACCATTTTTATAGAGGAGTCAAACCCGTATTTTAGACGAAAACGAGTTCACATTGACAGTTTTTTGAATTCGAGGTTATTAATGAATGGGATCACCATTCACCATCAGGCGCGATAAAAAATCTTATGGACATTTTCCTTAACGGGAATCGTCACTGCTGATTTCGATATTCAATAACCGCATCATCTCGCCCACATCCGTAGTGGGGCTGTGGCAGGTGAAGTTTCTGCAAATGTAAGCCGTTGCCCTGTCCTCTAAGGGGTGAAGGTGTTTTGTAAATGGCGCGATGCCGGCAATTTCGGATGCGGCGGCATCATCGGGAGAACGGAGCAGTACGACGGCATTGGGCAGGTACTGCTGTCTGATTGCGCGGATCATTTCTTCCGTATCTTCCTCTCCCGACTCCCCGACAATTACTATTTCACATGCGGGATGTGTCAAAAAGCCCAGTGCCATCATGAAATACGTGTGTCCTGAGGGTATACGTTGGACGCGGCCTGCAAAGGCACGGCTCAATGCAGCCGCCTGTGCTTCCAGTTCAGAATTTCCGGTGAGCCGGGAAAGACGGACCAGATTCATCATGGCTACGGAATTTCCCGAGGGAATGGCGCCGTCGTACATATCCTTCTGCCGGAGAATAAGATTCTCGCTATCATCCGGCGTGAAATAATAACCGCCCTGCTCCTTATCCCAGAAGTGCTTCGTCAGATCTTCCTGGAGGATAAGCGCTCTTTTCAGGTGTGTGATGTCGAAAGACGCTTCATAACACTCTATCAATGCCCAGATAAGAAAGGCATAGTCATCGAGGTTGGCCGTGATGCCTGACTCACCTGCACGGTGGCGGTGAAAAAGTCTTCCGTCAAGCTCGCGCATATTCTTCATGATGAAATTGAGGGCATTTTGCGCTGTCTTTAAATATACCTTATCGGCAAAGACCTGGGCGCCCTTCGCTAAGGCAGCGATCATGAGGCCGTTCCAATCGGTCAGAATTTTATCGTCTTTGTGTGGACGGGTACGCGACTCGCGGGCAGAAAAGAGTCTCATCCGTATCGCCGCCAGCCGCTGACGGAGAGACTCCTCGGATATGCCAAGAGATGGAGCAAGTAGAGAGGCGGGCTTTTCCATGTGGAGTATATTGTATCCTGTTTTTCGTCCCGTCATTTGATCGACAAAATTTCCCGCTTTCTCCACCCCGAAGAGCCTTATTGCCAGCCCCGTATTCGATGGATCAAGCAGGTCCTCTATTTCTTCTTGCTTCCATAGATAATATTTTCCTTCTTCCCCCTCCGTATCGGCATCCTCAGCCGCGTAAAACCCCCCCTTCGTTGACTTCATGTCGCGCCTTATGTAATTGAATATTTCGCAGGCTGTCCTTCGAAACATTTCATCTCTTGTGGCCTGGTATGCTTCCGTGTAGGCCATGGCCAGCATGGCTTGATCGTAAAGCATTTTTTCGAAGTGGGGCACCAGCCATTTCTCATCGGTGCTGTACCGGTGGAAACCAAACCCCAAATGGTCATACATGCCGCCACAGCGCATGGCACGCAGTGTCTGCACCGCCATCTCCAGGGCCTTCTTGTTGCCGTTCCATCTCGCATAGCGAAGTAGAAAGAGGAGTTGATGAGGTATGGGAAACTTAGGCGCGGGACCAAATCCCCCCCATTTTTCATCATAAAGCCCTTTCAGCTCTTCGTACGCCTTATGGAGAACATTTTTTGACAGGGCTTCGCCCTTTGCCTCAGGCTCTTTTTCTTGCAATGCGGCAACAATCTGCCCGGCTGATTGTAGAATGTCATCGTATCGATCTTTCCATACTTCCTGGATTTTGGGAATTACATCCAGCATGCCGATTCTGTCGTGCCGGCTTTCGCGCGGGATGTATGTTGACGCGAAAAAAGGCTGTTTCTCAGGAGTCATTACAATGGTCAGGGGCCAACCTCCGGACCCGGTCATTATCTGGCAGGCATTCATATATACCTTATCGATATCCGGCCGTTCCTCACGGTCAACCTTAATGCAGATGAATACTTGATTTAAAAGCGTGGCGACACCAGTATCTTCAAAGGACTCGTGGGCCATAACGTGACACCAGTGGCAGGTTGAATATCCTATGGAAAGAAATACCGGTTTATTTTCTTTGCGCGCCACCTCAAAGGCCTCCTCACACCAGGGATACCAGTCCACGGGATTATCGGCGTGCTGGAGCAGATAGGGGCTCTTCTCATGAGCCAGGCGGTTCCGTATTTTTGCACCGCTTTTCGGTTTTTTGGTCATACATAATCTCCTTTTTCCGCACCGGATCAGCTTTTGCGTGAGTTTACAACAAGAGGGTGTCAAGAGCGGCGATCTCTATATTTATCTTTTGGGCTCTTCTCTCATTTAGGTGCAAAAAGGGTTCGAGGGGCGTTAAAAAAAGTTCTTTCTTGATCGCTTGACCCCTTGAATCCTTGAACCCTGAAGCCATTGGCTTTTGCCGATGGCAGTTCACTTTTTATTCAAGGGCTTCCGTCAAAATTTTCAACCCGCCGATTATGTCAGATCCTAAATGGAAGCGGATTACCTGCCGCCCGGCATTGACAAGCGCCTGCCTGTCGCCTGCAGCCTGGGCGTTTTTCAAAACGCCAAATGTTATGGATGAATCGGAGAGTCCCATTTCGTCGGGAATGGGGGTATCCCAGGGATCGTCGGCGGTGAACTGGATGAAGATACCCCTTCCCGCATCTCCTTTATGAAGCTGGCCTGTGGAGTGAAGGAAACGCGGGCCGTAACCCACGGACACGGCCCGCCGGAATCTATTCCGCAGCCCTGTGCAGAGTGCATACAGCGCTGCATCGGTTTCCGCTGTCGGCTGGAGATATGCCTGAAGCGCCACATAGGCGCCTGTCTTTGCCTGTTCAATAAATTTCTTCAGCGCTTCCGCAGGTTCTCTGGCCTGAACGCTGCCATAGACAGAGATGCCGCGAGTGGAAAGTGATGGTACCTCTACCGGCACCTCACCTTTCTCCGTATAGAGCGCTAATGCCTTGCGGGCCAGTACCTTGGCCTTCTCAACATCCGGCTGGTCAAAGGGATTGATGCCCAGGCGATGGCAGGCAACGGCCGTGGCCATCTCCCAGAGAAAGCAAAGGCCTCCCAGGTCATAAGGATCACGAAGCTTCACGCAGACAATGGGATGCTCTGCCCTTTCCAGTGAGAAAAGCTTCCCGCATTCTTCGTCATCACCTTCCAGGTATATACATATGAATAAGCGATCATCACCATAGACATCCACATTTCCTAAAGGCTCTATTACGATAGGCACAACGCCTTTCCCCTCCTTGCCGGTGCTCTCGGCGATGAGCTGTTCCAGCCAGTCACCGAAACTGAGGATTTGCGGCGAAAAAATAAAAGTGGCCTTATCCCGCCCGGCCTTTGCCAGCTCTCCCAATACCGCTCCCAGAAAAGAACC
>DNUI01000182.1:0-2659 GCA_003508565.1 Syntrophaceae bacterium | reverse complement strand
CGACCCGCCCGGTCAGGACCCACGGCTTCTGCAACGATGTTGTAAAAGTATTTCATGAAAGAGAATGTCTCCACGGTGCCCCCGGACTTGGTGGACACGATGAAGAGAGTTGTATGGACGTCAAGCTGTTCTGCGTACGCAAGTACAGCTCCCGGATCGGTGCTGTCGAGCACCTCCAGATCGAGATAGCCTTCTCTTACGCCGAAGGTTTTGCGGAACACTTCAGGGGCCAGGCTTGATCCTCCCATGCCCAAAAGCAGTGCGTGGGTGTATCCATCTGCACGGACCGCCTCTACTACGGCGTCTATTTCGTGCAGCTTCCCCGCCATGTCTTTCGGGCTTTCCAGCCATCCCAGACGGTTGGTAATCTCGGTGGGATCAGGCTTCCAGACAGTGTGGTCTTTTGCAAAGATACGCTCAATGACACGGTGTGTCTTCATTTCCTCTAAGGCCGCATCAACCGGAGCCTCGTAAGAACCCAGGCTGAATGATCCAGTTACTACTCCCATCTCCTGACCTCCGTGCTACTTTCTCCGGGGGAAAATTGCTATCGTGTCGAAGGCTTCATTTCATCAATTTTTTTGCCGCTTTTACTACATGTTCCGCAGTAACGCCAAACTTCTCATAGAGCACCTTGGCGGGGGCGCTGGCGCCGAATCTGTCCATGCCTATGACAACACCATCCAGACCCACGTAATGTTCCCAGCCCAGCTTGATGCCCGCTTCAATCGCAATCCTGGCCCTGACATCGGGAGGGAGGACATGATCACGGTATTCTGCAGGCTGCTTGTCAAAAATATGCCAACTCGGGAGGGATATAACCCTTACCCGAATGCCATCTGACGATAGCGTTTTCCCTGCTTCCAAAGCCAGCGCCACCTCCGAACCGGTACCGATCAGTAGTATATCGGGCTTATCGGGGGAAGAATCCCACAGGATGTACCCTCCCCGCTGAAGGCAGCTCGCCGGTGAAAGTTCCGCCCGTTTCATGACGGGAAGATTCTGGCGGGTAAAAATCAGTGCCGTGGGACCCGCCTGGTTAAGGATGGCGGCCTTCCACGCCTCGACAGCTTCATTGGCATCGGCAGGACGGATAACGTTCAGGTTAGGCACGGCACGCAAATTCATGATCTGTTCTATCGGTTGATGCGTCGGCCCGTCTTCTCCCAATCCTATGCTGTCGTGGGTAAACACGAACACGATACGTAATCCCATAAGTGCTGCCAAGCGCATGGGTGGCCTCATGTAATCCGAGAAGGTCAGGAACGTTGCCGTGTAGGGAATAATACCGCCGTGGAGGGCCATGCCGACGGCGATGGCGCCCATGGCATGTTCCCGTACGCCAAAGTGAATGTTCACACCGCTGTATCCCCATGCACCGCCAACGGCACCCTGGATATTCTCCTGAGGCATGCCGGGTTTCTGAAAGTCACCAAGCCCCTTGAGCCAGGTGAAGGTTGAAGGATTCAGGTCTGCTGATCCCCCCATAAGTTCGGGCAGACAAGAAGCGAGGGCTTGCATGGCTGATTCCGAAGCCTTGCGGGTTGCCGTATCTTTGGTTCCATCCGGATAGAGAGGAAGCTGTGCTTCCCACTTTTCGGGAAGACGTCCTTCCATGACACGTATAAATTCGTCAGCAAGGTCGGGAAATTCAGTACGATAGCGGTCAAAACTCTTTTCCCACCGGGCCTCCCATTCCCGGCCACGGTCACGTGAATTACGGAAAAATGCAAAAGTATCATCAGGGATAAAAAACGCAGGGTCCGCAGGCCAACCAAGGAATTTCTTTGCAGCCAGCACCTCCTCCGCGCCGAGAGGTGAACCGTGCGCTTCAGATGTGCCCTCTTTATGCGGTGCTCCGCAGCCGATGGTGGTTCGAATAAAAATAATGGAAGGGCGCGAGGTTTCGGCCTTTGCGTCCTGTAGCGCGCAGTCAATCCACGTAGTATCGTTTCCATCTTCCACAGATATGACATGCCACCCATACGCCTCGAACCTTTTCCCTACATCTTCTGTAAAAGAGAGCGCCGTTGATCCGGCGAGTGATATGCAGTTGTCGTCATAGAGGACGATCAGTTTGCCGAGGCCGAGGTGTCCGGCGAGAGAACATGCTTCAGAAGAGACGCCTTCCATCAAATCTCCGTCGCTGGCGAACACATAGGTGAAGTGGTCGATGATTTTATGGCCGGGGCGATTATAGCGCGCCGCACAATGAGCTTCTGCGATAGCCATTCCCACGGCATTGCAGAGTCCCTGGCCGAGGGGCCCCGTGGTTACCTCGACACCGCAATCACAATCGCGTTCCGGGTGACCGGGTGTTTTGCTTTCCCACTGGCGAAACGATTTCAGATCAGAGAGCGAGAGGTTGTACCCGGTTAGGTGCAGCATTGCATACAGGAGCATCGAGGCATGTCCCGCTGAAAGAACGAAGCGGTCCCGGTCAGCCCATCGAGGATTTGCCGGGTTGTGCTTCAGGTGTCGCATCCAGAGGGTGTAAGCCATGGCCGCCGCTCCCATGGGCATGCCCGGATGGCCGGATTTTGCTTTCTCTACGGCATCAACGGCAAGAAACCGGATGGTATTGATACATCTGTCTTCAAAATTCTTTTGATCAGTCATTGTGTATCTCCATTGGTTACCAAGATTTTTGTTACAAGTG
>DNUI01000294.1:3633-10897 GCA_003508565.1 Syntrophaceae bacterium | reverse complement strand
TACTCCGGGGTTTTCCCAAAGAGAAGTTGGTGCATGATGACGCCCAGGGCAAAGATATCGGCCTGTTTGCTGGCTTCTCTCTCCGGCGGAACATACCAGTTTTTTTCAGTTATATTGTAATGCGGCGGCATACCGAAATCGGTCACCTTTATTTTGTCCTCGCGGGTGAACAGAATATTGGCGGGCCGAAGATTGCTGTGGATGATATTATTCTTGTGGGCAAAATCGAGCGCCTCAGCTGTTGGGATGATGATATCCATCGCTTTTTCATAAGGATACGTTTTCACCATGCGGTCCACGAGTGAACCACCCGGAGCGTACTCCATCATCACAGTCATTCTGCGGGCGTCGCCCCCGGCGCCAAAGATATTGATGATATTGTTGTGTTTAAGGCTGGCCAGGATACGCGCCTCTTTAAGGCCGGCCGATGACTGTTCATGTTTCTTTATCACATAAAGATCGCGTGATTCGATGTTTTCAACCAACACGGTGACGCTGAATTTCGAGGAGCGAATCGTGTCTAGATACCGGCATTTGCCGATAAAAGACTCCACGCCGCCCATCTCGCGTTTGAAAACGGTGCCTCCGTGGGCGCGTCCGGCAAGGACATTGAGCAAATCGTCTTTCAATTCGACGGCCGATTGATAGCGTGCTGACGGATTTTCGTCAAGACAATGGGTTATAATGTCGTCGAATCGCTTCGGCAGTTTGGAATTAAGCTCCGACGGCATCCGGAACTTTCCCATAGGACGTTTCCCCGTCAGAATCTCATAAATCATCACACCGACCGCGAAAATATCAGTGGTCAAATCGACGCGAGCCGATGATTCTCGCTGTTCGGGCGACATGTAGGCCAATGTTCCCATGACAACGTCCAGCTTGGTGTTTTCAGAGTCGGTCGCATTGAAGATCTGCGCGATGCCGAAATCGGCCAGAAGGGCATTGCCGTTGCTGTCGATTAAAATGTTGGCCGGTTTGATGTCGCGATGGATCACGCCGTTTTTATGAGCGTAATCCAGGCCTTTGAGAATCATCACAATAACTTCCAACTTATCGCGAATGGCATATTTCTTATTGTACATGATTTCCTTAAACGAGGTTCCGTCAACATACTCCATCACGAAATAATATCTGTTGCCGGCTTGACCTTTATCGATGACATGGACGATGTTGGGATGATTGAGGGCGGCAATTGTGATCGCTTCACGGTCAAAACGTCGGACAATTTCGGGATCGTGGGTGAGTTCGGGGAAAAGGATTTTAATGGCTACGAGCCGCCCGAGAGATTTCTGGCGGGCTTTATAAATCTGGGCTATCCCTCCCTCCCCGATGATATCCAGTATTTCATAATCCTCAATGGCCGGGAGCAGTTCTGTTTTGTCGTCTTTTTGCATAAAATTGCATTGTAGTGATTGATGAAAACGTGCTTTCTGGGGAAAAAGTATAGGGAAATCATTATTGTATGTCAATAAAAAACTGTCCACAATATATTGGGGTTCAGCACGGAGGATGGCGGAAACATACTCCTCTCCTCTCTCATTGCGTCCGTTTTTTTCTTCCGGCCCACAGGGGCGAATATCATGCATGTGTAGTGATACCCACACGGCGGGGAAACTCTATCCCCTTTATTCAAGAGGGAATCACCGGAAGATGTTATATCAGTTTATTCAGTTCCTCGGCAAAGATGTCGTATGTTGTGCGGCCGAAGAGCACAAAGCGCACCAGCTCGATATCACCATGTTCCTTGAGGTAATCCATGGCCGTCTTAAGGGCGATCTGCGCCGCTTCATTCACTGGATAGCCATAGACACCGGTACTGATGGCCGGGAAGGAGATGCTCTTGAGCTTTTTGGCGGAAGCAAGTTTAAGGCTCTCCATATGGGCGCTTTTCAGGAGCGCCGCCTCCCCTTTGTTGCCTCCCTGGTAGACAGGTCCTACTGTATGGATGACATATTTTGCCCTGAGGTTTCCCCCGGTGGTGATGACCGCCTGTCCCGTGGGACAACCGCCGATTTTCCGGCACGCCTCCATGATGGACGGTCCGCCTGCGCGGTGTATGGCGCCGTCTACGCCTGCTCCTCCTGCGAGTCTCGTGTTCGCGGCGTTGACGATGGCGTCCGTTGATTCATTGGTGATATCTCCCTCAGCAAGGGCAAGCGTCGAATTGTTAATCTTTACTTCCATCGCATAACTCCTTTCTCAAAGGGTTTTTGCCCCTTTGTAACCCAATGGGTATTATCATTTAGGGAGCCTGAGGGACTGTGTCCCCCAGAGGTAAAGTCCCGCCTTCAGGCGGGCAGCTTCACGGGGGTTCCCTCCCCGTGTACTAACATGCGGTATGTCTTTTCGATCCTGTCCCAGTTCTCCTCACGATCCATGGACCAGTACCTGCCGATTACCGAGACAACCTTTCCCAGATTGATCTCCTCAGCCTTTTTCTCCACCTTCTCAATATAATTTGCCCCGCTCTCGGGCAACTCTCCCCGCCTGCCCAGCATGGCATGAATAAAAACGTTCCTCATTCCTTCCCTCTTTGCGAGGTCCATCAGGGCGAAAAGATGATCGACTGATCCATGAGAGCTGAAAAACGACACGATGCCGAGAAGGTGAAGAGCGGTCCCCCCGTCTTTCGCGGTGCGGATAACATGGAGGAATGCATCGTTTTGATAAAATGATCCATCGGAGATGGAACGGTCTATTTTCACCCTGTCAGCATAAATCCTTCTTCCGGCGCCTATGTGGAGATGTCCTGCCTCTGAGTTGCCGACCGTTCCCGGAGGGAGGCCGACGGCCTCTCCAGAGGCTTTAAGCAGTGTATGGGGGTACGTTTTTTTAAGCCTGTCCATGGAGGGTGTATGGGCACGGGCGATTAGATTTCCTTCATTACTATTGTTTTCACCCCAGCCGTCGAGGATCAGAAGGAGAACACGCCGCTTTTCACCCGCAGTTCTTGAAGGGGGATTGTCTATCAATGAACGCCCTGTCATGTGCGCCGGCTTGGGGATGTTCATAATGTCTAACACAGTAGGGGCGACATCCGAGAGTTCTCCTTCTCCCCGCAGGCGTACATCATGATGATTTTGATGGACATAGATAAAGGGGACGGGGCTGTCCGTGTGTCCCGTGTCGATAGCGCCGTCCGGATAAAACCATTTTTCCACGGTGCCGTGATCGGCGGTGACAATGGTGACAAGTCCTTTTTCCAGCGCCGCTTTGACGATACGGCCCATGCACGCGTCCACAGCCTCAACAGCACGGATGATGGCACCTTCATTTTCAATATGACCGACAACATCGACATTGGGCAGATTAACGAATATATAATGGCAGGAAGGTTCACAAATTTTTTCTATGGCTGCTTCCGTAACGGCATGGATGGACATTTCCGGAGCTTCGTCAAAGAGGGCAATATCTTTCCTGGTCGGCACGATGACCCTTTCTTCTCCCCGCGGGATTTCACTGTTCTTTCCGTTGAGAAAATATGTGACGTGAATCGCCTTTTCAGATTCTGTGATCTTCGCCTGCGTGAGGTGGTGACGCGCGATAATGTCACTTAATGTGTCTTCGATTACATCGTCCGGGGGAAAGGCGACGTGGGCGTGGAGTTCTTTGTGATATTCAATCATGGTGGCGAAATGGAGATTGAGATCACGTACGACAGGAAATTCATCGAATCCTGCTTCTAAAAGGCTTCGGGAGAGTTCTATCTCTCTTTCTCCCCTGATGTTATAAAATATAACGGCATCACCCTTTTTAAACCTTCCCAAGGGTTTGCCGGTATGGTCGATTGCTACAAGGGGAGGCAGCGTTTCTTCTTCTTTCCCTTCCCGGTAGGCATTTCTTACGGTTTGAGACATGGCGAATCTGGCACTGAGCACGATCATCTTCTTCCTATGCGTGAAATTTGCAGGTATCACTTTGCCGTATGTGAGCAAAACAACATACTACAAACAATTCCTAACGAAATATAACAAAACTGTAAAGTGAAAGTTTGTCATTGCGTTAAGAGGTGGCCTTTTATATTGAAAATTCAGCAGTCAAGTGATAAATCTACATGATTAAATAATAGAAAAAGGTTACAATGTTGAAGGTTGACAAAGAGAAGGATGCAGAGAATATCCTGCGAGAAGAAATGTTGCAGGAGCGGGCAGCGGTCCTTGGCCGTGCCGGTGAAAAGCTCAATATCGCACTTGAAAAAATGACGATGATAGAGCATCGTATTGAAGATCAGCTTCAACATTTCAGCTATCTCCAAAAAAAATGCAGGGATGCACGTAATAGTGGCGAGTTCGTTTCTTTGAGAAGAAAAATTGTGCAAGAAATTAATGGAGAGATAGGCCAATACAATCACGCCAGGGAGTATGCCAAGTTGAGGTACTATTACCTGATTGTAACCAGAGAGGCGATGGGTATGCGACGGCATCACTGGGTCGAAGAAATATACAAGATACCCCCCAGGAAGAAGTACCTTCGAGACGTATGATAGACCGATATATAAAACAGAGAATAAAAATGGTGGATTCCCAGATTAGAGCGAGGGGAGTCAGGGATCCGCGGGTTCTCAAAGCCATGGAGAAGGTTCCCAGGCATCTCTTCGTGAATGAAGCATTGAGAGACCAGGCATACAATGATAATCCTCTTCCCATAGACGGAGGACAGACTATATCGCAACCCTATATCGTGGCTCTTATGACGGAAGCACTGGAACTTGCAGGGACTGAAAAAGTTCTGGAAATCGGAACGGGTTCAGGGTATCAGGCCGCCATATTAGCAGAACTTGTCGATCATGTGTTTTCCATTGATCGTATTGCGTCACTTGCTGGTGAAGCAAGGAGACTTCTTGAGGCGCTTAATTATTATAACGTGGCAATCAGGGTAGGGGATGGAACATTGGGATGGAAAGATGAGGCCCCCTTTGATGCCATAATGGTGACAGCCGGTGCGCCGGAAATACCAAAAACATTAGTATCGCAACTCACTGTAGGAGGAAGGCTTGTCGTACCTGTGGGGGGGCGGCATTCTCAGGTGCTTGTTAAATTGACACGGTTGTCCGAGGGCGTGAATGATGTTAAAAAGGAAGATCTCGGCGGATGTCGTTTTGTAGATCTTATTGGAGAATATGGGTGGGGGTATTGAATCCAGAGGCGAACGCATTCCCCGCGGCTTCCTGTGGGGTAAGCGAGCTAATGGTTAGAATTATCATTCCTTACGGATCGAAAATTTTCCGCAGTCTACCGCGGAGAGCTTCAAATTACATCTTGAAAGTAAATAATCCTTATAGACTTACTATGGCCTGGCGCCTCATCATCACCGCATTTCTTCTCATGAATCTACTGTGTGGTTGCACAGGTCTTCATATGAAAACCAAAGGGGTATACCATCGGGTGAAGGGTGGTGAAACTCTTTGGAGCATTGCCAAAGCGTATGATATTAAGATTCAGGAACTGGCAGAAGCGAATAATATTACGGATCCAAACCTTATAGAACTTGATAGTGTGCTGTTTATTCCTGATGCTGACCAGGTTATGGATGATGTCATTTCTTCGGTGAGAGAAACGGGACCTCATATAAAACCCCCGCAACCTTCACCAAGAGAAGGGAAATCTTCCGTGCTCAAACCAGGGGAAAAAGAGGCGTCGGTAAATAATATACCGTCGAAGCCTAAGGTTTTATCAACACGGGATATTTCAAAGCGTAAAGCGGAGGTTGAGACACAGACCAAAGTTGAAGCAAAGGATGCACCTGCAAAAAAAATAGATGCCCCTCCGGCAGTGGTTGCCATAGAGCCTCCAAAGCAGGAGGCGGGAAAACAGGTTGTGCATAAAACTAATGGGGTTGGTTCTGATAAAATAAAGTTCGACAAGGAACGCTTCATATGGCCCGTGAAGGGTAAATTGCGTGCGAAGTATGGCATCCAACCGAATGGTATGTATTATAATGGGATTAAAATAGCGGCAAAGGACGGCGCATCAGTAGTTGCTGCGGCAAGTGGAATAGTAATTTTTTCCGCCCTTTTGAGGGAATACGGTGAAACAATAATTATTAAACATGAAGACAATTACGCTACAGTCTATACGCATTTGAATAAAAGAATTGTAAAAGTAGATGATCCGGTAAAAAAAGGCAGTCGTATTGCCTTTCTCGGTAAATCGCAGAAAAAAGGGGAAGCAATCCTAAGCTTCGAAATCAGATACAAAAATAAGGCAAGAAACCCCTTGTTCTTTCTCCCGTGATTAAAAAAAAGACTAATCACATGCCCTCCCTTCCATCATCTTTGATTATACAGGTGTTTGTCCGCTGTTTACTATGAGACCTTTCAAAATCCATGCAAAATGTTGTTGTGAGGGAGCAGCTCGTAACAACATCTCAAAGGTTGTTATATGTCAAAAGGATTCTGAAAAATATAAGCTTTCCCTGTTAAAAGGTAATGCGTATGATAACATTATGAGAGGTTTCCAAATGGATGCAGGGAAGAGATTATAAAGAAGCCATAGATGAGCTGTTTAAAGATGCAACAGGGCTATTCTTTTGAACAGGGGCCGATAAGACCACCAAGTGAGGCAAGAAGCCTCCTTATCCGTGCTACGAGAAATTGTCCGTGGAATAAGTGCGCCTTTTTTGCGGATAAGAATATGTACAGCAAAGTCAAGAACATGATTGATCAATACGGTGTACATGATCAGGAATACTTGGATAAAGATTTACTAAAAATAATGAATAGATACATTCAATAACACACATTCACCATTCTGGGATATATTGACTATTATAATAAAATATGATATTAGGTATAATTCGAAATTAATGAGCGGGTGAAGAAAATGTTTAAGATAGGAGATTTGGCGGTGTATCCAGCGCAAGGTGTTGGCATTATCGAAGCAATAGAGAACAGGGAGTATATGGGTAGTAAACAAAAGTTTTATGTTATGAAGATCATGAGTAATGGCATGAAGATAATGATTCCCACCAATAGTGCAGCTTCTGTCGGGCTAAGAGAAGTCATTGCTGAAGAGGAGATTCCGAAAGTTTATGAGATACTTAGAAACAAGGAAGTTACCATCGATAAACAAACATGGAACAAACGATATAAAGAATATCTGGAGAAGATTAAGACGGGATCAGTATTTGAAATTGCAAGAGTACTGCGGGACCTTTTCATTCTAAAGTCTGATAAAAATCTATCCTTTGGCGAAAGGAAGATGATGGATACGGCGAAGAGCTTGCTGGTGAAAGAAATATCGGTTGCGAGTAACTTAGAGGAAAC